>DASPJQ010000408.1:0-8267 GCA_035628535.1 Flavobacteriales bacterium
GCGCTGGTCAATGGGAGCGGCCGGTTCTGGTTCGGGCTCTTGTGCTTCTTCAACAATGGCCTCCTTGGGCTCTGGCGCTGTTTCATCGACAGCAGCTTCGGTAGTATCACCCGTTGAGGCATCTTCTTTGTCTTTACCGCCACAGGCAGCAAAACAAAGGGCCGCAAAGGCTATTCGTATCAATTGTTTTTTCATAGTTATTGTTTTGACAAATATAGGGAAAATTGGTTGGAAAAGGGTGTAGACTTAACATGATTTTCTTCGTTTTCCGTAAATGGCAAAAGGTGTTATCGTTGCCGGTTGTTCGTGAGAATGAGTGTGACCAACCATACAATGATTCGTTGATAACAGTTAAAAACAGCGGATTTACAGATTTGAGAAAATGTACATTTCTATTTCAACAACCGGCATTAGAACATATTCGGGCTGATCCAAAAATCTGGTTTGTGCGGGGGCCGCCCCGAGAACAATGAGCGGATAGCGGGTAACTGATAACGATTGATAACTTTAATTGAAGAGGGAATCCACAAACTCATGTTTATTGAACACCTGCAGGTCGTCAACCTTCTCACCCACGCCAATGTATTTAACAGGAATTTTAAACTGGTCACTGATTCCGATTACCACTCCGCCTTTGGCGGTACCGTCTAACTTGGTTAGGGCTAACGCATTTACCTCGGTGGCGGCAGTAAATTGCCTGCATTGTTCAATAGCGTTTTGGCCGGTTGAGGCGTCAAGCACCAGCAACACTTCATGCGGAGCCCCCGGAATTACTTTCTCGGCCGAGCGTTTTATTTTACCCAACTCGTTCATCAAATTTATCTTGTTGTGCAGGCGGCCTGCGGTGTCAATAATTACCACATCGGCACCCTGTGCCCTGGCGCTGCTTACGGTATCATAAGCTACCGAAGCAGGGTCGGCCCCCATGCCTTGTGTAATAACCGGCACATTGGCCCGTTCGCCCCAAATTTTTAATTGATCAACAGCTGCAGCCCTGAACGTATCGGCCGCTCCTAAAATAACTTTTTTACCCTGTTTTGAGAACTGGCTGGCCAGTTTTCCAATGGTTGTGGTTTTTCCCACCCCGTTTACGCCAACGACCATTATTACGTAGGGACCTTCCACGGCAGGCAATGAAAAATCGGCCACATCGTTTGAATTGTTTTCGGCCAGTAACGCTGCAATTTCTTCCTTCAGAATTTTGTTAAGTTCTTCGGTATTTACAAACTTATCGCGCGCAACGCGGTCCTCAATACGCTGAATGATTTTAAGAGTTGTTTCTACACCCACATCGCTGCTCACCAGCACTTCTTCAAGGTTATCCAAAACTTCGGCATCAACCTTTGATTTGCCTGCAATGGCACGCGTTATTTTTGCAAAGAAACCCTGCTTTGTTTTTTCCAGTCCCTTATCAAGACTTTCTTTTTTTTCGCGGGTAAAAAAACTGAATATTCCCATGTTGATAGAAAAAAAAAGCTCCCGGCCTTTTGGGCAAGGAGCTTTCAACTAAATGTTTATACCTTATTTCTTACCGAACCAGGCCTTGATTTCATCATTATGAATAACTTCTTCTTTAAAAGCATAAAAGCCTGTTTTTTCAGACTTAACCATTTTAATCACTTTCGTGTAATTTTTGGTTCCCGTTTGGAGGGTTGCAACTACTTTCTTTGCCATGGTTCAACTATCTTTTTGATTACTTAATTTCTTTATGTACGGTCATTTTTTTAAGGATCGGGTTAAATTTTTTCAACTCCAGACGATCCGGGGTGTTCTTACGGTTTTTAGTCGTAATGTAACGCGATGTACCAGGTTGACCTGACTCCTTGTGCTCAGTACATTCCATGATAACCTGAATTCTATTGCCTTTCTTTGCCATGTTGACGTAAAAATTGGGATGCAAAGGTAGCATTTAGCTTGTAACCCGCAATAGTTTTTGTTATTTATTATCGTAAAATTCTTCCAGTTTACCTTTCTCGGCCATTATGCGTTCAATTTCATCAGCATTGCGCGGAACGCACTCACTCAGGTTCTCATAACCGGTAGTTGTTATAAGTATATCATCTTCAATGCGTACCCCTATATTCCACCATTTTTTATCACAGCGTGAGCCTTCAGGGATATAAATACCTGGTTCAACAGTAATTACCTGACCAGCCGCCAAATCGCCATATAAACCGGCATCATGCACGTCAAGTCCCAAATAATGTGAAGTGCCATGCGGGAAATACAATTTTACATCGCCCGGTTTGGCAATTATTCCCATTTGCATGAGTCCTTTGGCAATTATTTCATTGGCTTTGTTATGCGGATCGCTGAATTTAGCTCCCGGCTTACACAGGGCTATAGCTTGGGTTTGAGCATCCAGTACCAGATTATAAATGGCCTTTTCTTCTGGCGAAAATTTACCGTCAACCGGCAATGTTCGGGTCACATCGGCCGTATATCCATGGTATTCGGCCCCTACATCGCAAACAATCATTTCGTTGCTCTTAACGGTTTTGCGGTTGGTTTCATAATGCAACACACAGCCGTTTTCACCTGATCCCAAAATACTTGGATAACCCGAATGCTCGGCCCCGTGGTTATGAAAAATGTATTCAACAATGGCTTCACCCTGGTACTCTTTCATACCGGGCCTTAAGGTCTTCATAAGCTGGTTAATGCCTTCGCAGGTTATACCAACAGCGGAACGCAACAAATAAATTTCCTCATTGGTTTTTGTCTGGCGCAACTCGGCCATATAGATTTCCAATTGAAATTTATTGAGTTTTTTTCCAAGGCTGTCAACATCGCGTTTAAAATAACGCACCATGCTGGCCAGGTCACCGCGGTCTAATTTATCGTCACGCACATCTTCAGGAATACTGGCGGCATATACTTTATCAAATTTTTCATAGTGCATTTCAAAATCGGCAAATGAGGTATTGTCAAATGCGGTTTCAATGCCCAGTTTTTCTTTGGCGCCTCTTGCCCCCAACCGTTTACCTGTCCATTTCTCATCACTGGTATCGCGCGGTTGAACAAATATGATTTCATTGGTGATGATTTCACCGTATGCGTTTTGACTTTTGAAAATAACCAGGGCTGCATCAGGTTCGGTAAGCCCGGTCAGGTAATAAAAATCAGGGTCCTGATGGTATTCATAATTCACATCATTTGAACGGTTACGCACCGGGCTGCTGAAAAAAACGGCTACACTGTTATTGGGTAAAAGTTTGCGCAGTTCTTCACGTCTTTTGCGATGAAATTCGGGGGTTAACAAGTCGTTATCGTAGTCGGTAGCTGTACCCCCTAAATCAAGCTTGACCGGTTTTTCATTTTGTGCAAAGCCTGTGTTCAGTAAACCCGCAAAGGTTATTAAAGCGATGCCTATTTTCATTGATTTTACCATGGTATAAAAAAACAAAACGTTGCGATAGCAACTACCGCAACGTTTATACCAAAACAAACAATTACTTGTTTAAACCACTTTTTTATGCTAAAAAGCCTTTTTTACGGGCTTCCTGTACGCAGGCGTACAAGCCTTTTTTACTGATGTTACGAAGGCCCGCAGCCGAAAGCTTAAGCGTAATCCATGAATTTTCCTCCGCAAGGAAAAATTTCTTGGTCATTAAGTTGGGTTGGAACCTGCGCTTGGTCTTAACGTTTGAATGCGATACGTTGTTACCGGTAATTACGCGTTTTCCTGTTATTTGACAAATACGGGCCATGACTTCTAAATTTTTAATAATGGGCTGCAAAGGTAATATTTTTTTGCACCTCACCAAAGCGTGGCTAAAAAATTAAAAAGCAAGCCCTGTTGAACTTTAAGCCTTGTAGATCAATAAAATACACCCGAAACAAAGAATGATGCTAAGCCCTATATACACCATGGCCGTCATATACAATTGCCTGTTAAATAGTTCAATGGTTTCGTATGAAAAAGTGCTGAACGTGCTAAGTCCACCGCAAAACCCGGTGGTAAGCAGCAATGCTGAATGAGGTCCGATTCTGCCTTTGAAAAAATAAACAACCGTGGCAAAAATTAAACAGGCCAAAACATTTGCGCACAATGTGGCCCAAGGAAACGTACTGGTAATTCCCATGCGTTTTACCAATTCAGCCAAACCATAACGCCCAACGCTGCCAAGGCCCCCTCCTGCAAAAACCAGTAACACCTTTTCCATGCTGTTATTTTATTTACCTTTCGGCATTATAATGTAAAAATAACCTTTTCTGTTATTCAATGAAGAATATTCTCATCATAGGCGCTGGCCGCTCTTCATCTTCACTCATCAAATATTTACTTGACCACAGCAATGACGAGGGATGGAAAGTGCATGTAGGCGATACCGATCTGAAACTGGCCCAGCAAAAAACCAATAACCATAAAAATGCCCGCGCATTTGAATTCAATGCCATGGACAAAGTGGTACGCAGGAAAGAAATTGCCGCGGCTGATATTGTTATTTCCATGTTGCCGGCCATGATGCACTTTGAAGTTGTGAAGGACTGCGTTGAATTGAAAAAAAACGTGCTTACGCCCAGTTACGTAAGCAGTGAAATAAAAAGCCTCCATGCCGAGGCCCAGAAACAAGGTGTAATTATATTAAATGAATTGGGGGTTGACCCCGGCATTGACCACATGAGCGCGAAACGCATCCTGGATAAAATTTATGACGTGGGCGGGCAAATGCTTATTTTTGAATCATTCACGGGCGGGCTTGTTGCCCCTGAAAGCGACAACAATCCCTGGAATTATAAATTTACATGGAATCCGCGTAACGTGGTTATAGCCGGGCAAGGCGGTGCGGCAAAATTCATTCACGCAGGCCAGTACAAATACATTCCGTACCATAAACTTTTCAGGCGTACTGAAATTATTAAAATTGAGGGGCATGGAAAATTTGAAGGGTACGCCAACCGCGATTCGCTGTATTACCGCGACCTGTATGATTTGCACGATATACCCACGTTTTACCGCGGTACGCTAAGGCGCGTTGGTTTTTGCCGCGCCTGGGACGTATTTGTTCAACTGGGATGTACCGATGACAGTTACGTGATCGAAAATAGCGAAAACATGACTTACCGTGAGTTCATCAATACATTTTTAGCTTATCATCCGCATGACAGTGTTGAACTAAAACTTCGCCACTATCTGAAAATTGACCAGGACGATGAGATCATGGAAAAATTTGAATGGTTGGGAATTTATGAACACAAAAAAATAGGTTTGAAACGCGCAACGCCTGCCCAAATCCTGCAGCATATACTTGAACAAAAATGGAAACTTGACCCGAACGATAAAGACATGATTGTAATGTGGCATAAACTCACGTTTAAATTAAAGGACGAAATACGCGAAATAAGCTCAAGCATGGTGGTAAAAGGCGTTGACCAAACGTATACGGCCATGTCCAATACTGTTGGGTTACCGCTGGGCATAAGTGCAAAACTTGTGCTGAATGGAAAAATAACCCTTAAAGGCGTACAGTGGCCTATTGTAAAAGAAATTTACGACCCGGTGCTGGAAGAACTTGAAAAATTCGACATCGTGTTTACCGAAAAAGAAGTCCAACCCAAATTATATTGATACATGAAATATTTCACCCTGTTTTTAGGAATAACCATGGCCACTTTAACCATTAGCGGTTGCGGCAAAAAGAACAGCGAACTGATTAAAGGCCGGTGGAAAATAAATGACCTGACCGTGCCAGGCCCCGATATGAGCAAAATGACACCTGAAGAGGCCGAGTATTATAAAAAAGCCATGACCGATCAAACCGAAAAAATGCTGGCTACCGGTTATTACGATTTTAAAGACGGGGGCATTTGCTTTTACGAATTGGATGGTCAAAAATTCGAGGGGAAATGGCGTATGAGCGAAGACGAAAAGAAACTGTATACCAAAGACAAAAAAAGTACGCAGGAGGAAGAATTCAACATAACTGAGCTTACCGAAGGCGTACTGATCATTGAAAAAGGCGAAGGAAAAGAATTGGTCAGGATTACCATGAAGAAAGAAGCGGAGTAATGAATTTGAAGTTTAAAGTTATGGAACTTCAAAAGACACATTTTAAATAAGCGGGCGTTCGGCTCAAAAATGTTTGCATGGAGAGTTTCTCAACCTTGAACGTTGAAAATCGGAAATTTCAATTACCTCGGAAAATGTTTACTATTCTACAATAAACTTCTGTGCTGTGTGTGTTTGCAGCCCGGCATTTTTAAGGCTGGCAAGATAGATTCCGGGAGTAAAAATTGCAGGATCAAGGTAAACAGTACCCGAAGCATTTACTGATTGTGAATATATTTTTTCGCCAAGGGCATTGGTGATTTCAAGAATAGAAGTTTCTTTACCTATAATAGTATAATCGAGAAGAGTTCCTGCCATAACCGGATTAGGATAAACATTGAAAATTTCTTTCGGTTGAACTACATCTGATAAGGCATTGTATTTATTGCATACCTCTGCCGCAGTTAGCGCACAATTGGTAATAGATATGCTATTAATTTTCCCATTAAAGAAACGAAATAAAATGCGGTCGCTTCCAAAACGTGTTTGGTTATCATCACCAGTGGATGAAACATTGTTGGCTGGGGCAAACGTGGTAATTAAATTACAATCAAGATATATTTTGAAGCCTGCTGTATCTTTAGTCATAGCAAGGTGATACCATTGGTTTGTGTTGATCAGTACGTCAAACTGATTGGCTGTTGTACCACCGGCAAAAACATGCAGATAATGATCACTGCCCGAACTAAATACAGTAGCGCCCATATTTCCATGGATTAAAGTTGGGTTGTCCATATTGAAAATGCATCCACCCGTAGAGGTTGTTGGCCCTGCATTGAACCACAAACAAACGGTTTTCTCAGGATAGTCAAATTCTTCATTGACCTGTATGTAATCATCTCCATCAAAATTATAAGCCGAATTGGAATTCCCAAAGCGATCTGTAGTAAGGGTTGCCCCGTTAACAGTACCGTTGTAACTGCCCGTTGCGTCATTGGCATTTCCATTGAAAGGGTAACTGGATACCAAACAAGGTTGAGCAAAAACAGGAGATGTAAAAATTACAAAAATAACTATGTATAAAAATTTTAGTTTCACCATCATAAATTATAAGTTGTTTTGAAGCAAAATAAGTAAAATCAGGGAATAAAAATCGTTTTAGTAAGATTTATTTTTTCTTAATGC
The DNA here is from genome assembly GCA_035628535.1 of Flavobacteriales bacterium. Classification (GTDB taxonomy): domain Bacteria; phylum Bacteroidota; class Bacteroidia; order Flavobacteriales_D; family UBA2798; genus DASPJQ01. The sequence goes on from DASPJQ010000408.1 coordinate 7,178, forward strand.
ATTACAGGTTTAAACAAAACATAATTTGAAATAAGAAATGAGTTAAAGCAACCTGAATCCTTTTCCCAACGTCTTGGTATTTACCAGGTGAAAACTGATATGAATAAACTGCTCCTACCCCTTTTTATGCTTGCTGCGCTAAGCCTGCAGGCCCAAACCGAAGACTGCGGAAATGGTGTGGACGATGATGCCGATGGCCTGGTTGACTGTGCCGACCCCGATTGCTCAAGCGCAAGCGTACCCACAGGTGCATTTTTTAATACGGCTACAAATGGCACTGGCGGCACTTTGCCAGGCGGAAGTTTCGATAACAATTGGGACTTTTCCACCGGTTCAATTACCGGCCCTTATTCACCAGCAATAGTAATGACCAGTTATCCCGGCAGCTATTATCCCAGCCCCTGGGTTGATTGCGACTGGATTTCACACAACAGTTTGGGTACGCATAGTGTAAATACCGATTATTATTACCGCATACAGTTTTATTTACCGTGTACAACCCCATGTGGCGCCTCCTATTCAACTCCCGGGGTATTTTGTTTGAACATGGATTTTTTTGCCGATAATGCCGTTACCGAGGTTTATGTGAACGGTGTTCTTCAAACCGGGCTGGCAGGCATACCACCACCGGGCGACCCTTATTACCATGTTGGTTTTAGTGCAAGTGGCGGAGTTTCCCTCTCATTGTGCAACGATTGGCAGCCGGGTTTAAATGAACTCGTCATACACATTACATCAGGTCCTGGTTATTCAGGTTTCCTTGCTCAAAATTCAACCAGTGCTCCACCCGTTGCCGGTGACCCCACCATTTTACCTGCATATACCAATACTACTTCATGCATTGATGGCGGCATTGTAGATTTTGATGCTGTTTCAACGGGTGGAACGTGGACTGCCACCTGCGGTACCTGCATTGATTCTGTAACGGGCATATTTGATCCGATGGCTGCAGGTGTGGGAACCTATACCGTTACCTATGCGCTTACCGTGCCTTGCCCTGCCAATGACACAACACTTATTACTGTAATTGACACGGCCGATGCTACCATTAACCCTGTAGCACCCGTATGCGCCAATGCCGCACCAATTG
>DASPJQ010000409.1:0-16102 GCA_035628535.1 Flavobacteriales bacterium
TATAACGTGGGCGAGTATATGTTATTGGAAAAATTTGTACGTCATGTTGCATTAAGACTGGGAGTGGAACCTAAAATTAAGTACCTTCCATCATGGGCTTACCCACCGTTGGATGCTGTGCCTGCGTTCTTAAAAAATAAAAAACCAAAAGTACAGGCCTTGTTTAATAAGGTCATGTACGATGACAGCGCCCTTATGAAAGAAGTGAAATATGCGTATGGAACATTAAAAGGAATTGATTTGACCATTGATTACTACCAAAAACAAAAAATGCTGGTATGATACGCATTTGTTTGCTGGCCGACTCATCAAGTATACACACCGTGCGCTGGTGCAGGCATTTTACGTCAGTTGGTTACCATATTGAAGTTATTTCATTTAAAAATGTTTCCATTGAAGGAATAAAAGTCCATTATCTTGACGTGGGACCAATTGATGTTGCCGGTGGAAACTGGCGTGTATTAATGCATATAGGCAAGGCCAAAAAGCTGGTAAAACAAATTAATCCTGATGTGTTGCATGCACATTACGCAACCAGTTATGGTATTGTTGGTGCTTTGGTTAAATTTAAACCATATATTGTTACGGCACTGGGTTCTGATGTACTGATTAGTGCGCGCAGGTCCAAAATATACCGTGCGCTGGTAAAATTTGTTTTCAGGCGGGCTTCACATGTTACCGCCATGGCACCGCACATGCAAAAAGTAATGGAAGAAATGGGCGTACCGGCTAGCAAAATTTCTGTGGTTATGTTTGGTATTGATCCGGCTGTTTTCAACCGTAACGGCCGTAATGTTTCAAAAGATAAATTTATAATCACCAGTACACGCAATTTTGAACCGGTATACAACCACCAGCTGTTGTTTGATGCATTGGTTTTAGTAAAGGATAAAATTAAAAACCTGCACGTAAACATGATAGGCCAGGGTACGCAACGCGAATTTTTTCAAAATTTTGTTCGTGGAAACGACCTGGGTGATAAAATTCATTTTTTGGGAAAAGTTACCCAACAGGAAATTGCAGTCACATTGCGTCAAACGCATTTGTTTATTACGGTTGCGCTTTCGGATGGAAATTGCATTTCGCTCAATGAGGCCATGGCTTGCGGAACCTTTTCCATTGCAGGCGATATTGAGGCCACAAGACAATGGATAACGGAAGGAGAAAACGGTTTTTTGGTACCGCTGGATAAACCGGCTTACCTGGCCGAAAAAATTATGCATGTGTATGGAAATTACGATGCATTAATCGGGAAGGCCACTGCTGTAAACGACACATTAATTGCCCAAAAGGCCGTTTGGAGTGTAAACATGCAACAAATGGATAACATTTATAAAAATCTTGTAAAGAAATAAAATGAAGAGGATTATTATTGTTGGCGCAGGTGGTCACGGCAGGGTGATTGCCGACCTTGTAGGTCTTTTAAACAATTATTCCCTGGTTGGATTTGCCGATTCGGCAACGGATGTGGGCGTGGTTGTTATGGGAAATAGCAAAGTAGTGTGTAAACCCGAAGAAGTGACACCTGCGTACGCTGATTGTTTTATTGTAGCGGTAGGAAACAACGATGCCCGCGAAAAAATGTATAACCAGCTTAAAGCGGTTATTCAACCGGCCGTGCTTATTCATCCTTCAGCATCGGTTTCACCGTACGCAATGGTAGGTGCAGGCACCATGGTTTGCGCCAATGCGGTTGTTAGCGCAGGTGCCAAAATAGGTGAAAATAATATTATAAATGTTGCCAGCGTGGTTGATCATGGAACGGTAGTGGGCAACCATTGCCACATACGCCAGGGCACCGTTATTGCGGGTAATTGCACCGTGGGCGACAAAACAACTACAGCACTTGGCGAACTGATAGACTCACCTTACTACAAAAAATAATGTACCAAAAATACCAGGATAAAGCTTCTCAGATTGAGTATTGGGTTATGCTCCTGCTGGTATTTTTAGTCCCTGTTGAAAAAAAAGCGCTTCCGCCCCTCATTATTTTGCTTTTTATAAATTGGTTGGCCCAGGGAAATTTCAACGAACGGTTCAGGTGGCAAAAAGGAAAAAGTGCCCTGGTTTTTTGTGTGCTTTTTTTTGCAACATACCTTGTTGGCCTTTGCTGCACCAATAATTTTCACGATGCCTTTAAAAGCATAGAAGTAAAGTTGTCGTTTTTGTTTCTATCCGTTGTTTTTTTCTTTCACCCGGTATATTCACACAAGCATTACGGCAAAATTTTATTGGTTTTTATTGCAGGTTGTGTAGTTTCATCTTTCTTGCACCTGGGTATAGCCACCTATAATTTTTACGATGAAATAGCACAGGTAAAAGCGGGCAAATTGTATGATACGTATACCAATTGGAATTTTTATTTTGCAAGCCTTTTATCCAATCGCCATCATCCGGGTTACCTCAGTATGTACTACCTGCTGGCCCTTTGTGCGGGCATTCACCTGCTGAACAACCGTAAAACATATGGCCTGGATACAAAGAAAATTTTTCTGATCATTTTTGCCTTTATTTGCCTGCCGGTTATGCTTTTTTTGCTCTCATCAAAAACAGGTATTGCTGCAACATTTATTTTGTTTATGGGTGTTTTTATTTATTATATTATCAAAAACAGGCATTCTAAATTAATTATCGGGGCTGGACTGCTGTTGTTGTTTGCAGGTGTTTTCACGGTCATAAAATCTGATATTATAAGGTCTAGGTTTACCTATTTAATGGAAGCGTTTAGCAGCAGGCATGTGGTGGACAAAACCAGCACCGAGAGCAACGAGGTGCGCATGTTGGTATGGAATGCCTCACTGGATTTAATTGCCAAAAACCCGGTTTGGGGTTACGGCACTGGGAATGTAACCGATATTTTGAGGGATGAGTATAAAAAAAGGGGATATACAGGAGCCTTATCGCACAACCTGAACGCCCATTCACAGTTTTTTCAAAGCCAGCTTGAATTGGGTATTTTAGGTTCATTGCTGCTCAGTCTTATTGTGCTGAGCGGTTTGCTTACGGCTTTGCGAAGAAAAAATTTTTTAATTTTGGCTTTGTTTTTTATTGTACTCATAAATCTTCCGGTTGAATCACTGTTTGAGGCCCAGGGCGGAACCGTATTTTTTACATTGTTTACTGGTTTTTTATTGAATGGGCCCCGGAAAGAAGAACAACATAGTTTACGTTAAATGAAAATTATAACCGTTATAGGCGCACGCCCGCAGTTTATCAAGGCTGCTGCTGTTTCACATACCCTGCGCAGACAGTTTACCGAAGTCATGGTGCACACGGGGCAACATTATGACGCCAACATGAGCGATGTGTTTTTTGAAGAACTGAATATACCAAAACCCGATTACCATTTGGAAATAGGGTCGGGCAACCACGGTGCACAAACAGGAGCCATGCTTATTGAAATTGAAAAAGTATTGCTGAATGAAAAACCGGATTACGTGCTGGTATATGGTGATACCAATTCAACACTAGCCGGTGCGCTGGCTGCTTCAAAATTATTGATCCCGGTTATACATGTGGAGGCGGGCCTGCGCAGCTTTAATAAAGCCATGCCCGAGGAACAAAACCGTATTGTCACCGATCACCTTTCTGATATTTTATTTGTACCCACGCAAACAGCCATCAATAATTTAAAGAACGAAGGAATTACCAGGGGTGTGGCGAACATTGGTGATGTAATGTATGATGCCATATTGCATTTTACACCCATTGCCGCTGAAAAAAGCCAGGTCTTGAAAAAGCTTGGATTAAAAGAAAATGAATTCTCACTGTGTACCATTCACCGTGCTGAAAATACCAATGACATTGACCGCCTGCGTAATATTTGCGGGGCGTTAAATGAATGCGAACAAAACATTGTATTGCCTTTGCACCCGCGTACATTAAAATACCTGGGCGAATATGGCATTAAATTAAACGACAAAATAAGAGTGATTGAACCCGTAGGCTACCTGGATATGGTATTGCTGGAAAAAAATGCGTCAAAAATTATTACCGATAGCGGAGGCGTGCAAAAAGAAGCGTTTTTTATGCGCAAGCCCTGCATTACCATGCGCGACCAGACCGAGTGGGTAGAAACCGTGGAATGCGGTTGGAATGTGGTTGTTGGTGCCGATAAGCACAAAATAAAGGATGCGATTGTAAACTTCACGCCAAAATCAGGGCCGAAAGAACTTTTTGGAAAAGGCAATGCTGCACAATTAATGGCCGATTACATTCAAACCCACAAAAAATAAGTGAAAATACTTTTTCATACGCAGTATTGTCCGCCCGAGGTGGGAGCGCCCCAGAACCGTATTTTTGAATTTGCCAAACAACTCAAAAAATTCGGGCACGAGGTAACCATACTGACGGCTATGCCCAATTACCCGAAAGGTGAAATTTTTGAGGAATACCGGGGTAAAAAAACAATGGTAGAGGAGTTAGAGGGAATTAAAATAGCCCGCACAAGTATTTATGCCACAAAGGAAAAAGCATTTACCAAACGCTTAAGAAATTATTTGTCATTCACATTTTCAAGTTTGCGGCATGGAAAAAAACTGGTAGGCCCGCAAGATGTTGTCATCACCGAATCGCCACCGTTATTTTTGGGATGGGCAGGATACAGGCTTTCAAAAAAACTGGGGGCCAAATATGTGTTCAACGTTTCGGATTTGTGGCCTGAGTCGGCCATCAAGCTGGGCGTACTGAATAATAAATTGTTTATCAAAGCCTCCTTCAAACTTGAAATGTGGTGTTATAAAAAAGCACATGCTGTAACCGGGCAAACAAAAGGTATAGTGGACAACATTGTTGCGCGCGGCATCCCGAAGGAAAAAGTGCATTTGATTACCAACGGGGTTGATACCGATTTTTTTTCACGTTCCAACCGCGATGAAAACTACCGCGGGGAATTAGGGATCGACAATAAGTTTTCGGTTTGTTATGCCGGCATTCACGGCATTGCACAGGGTCTGGAAGTCATTATTCAGTCGGCTGAAATTTTAAAAGAACATACCGGTATACAGTTCATTTTTTTTGGCGATGGACCAGAAAAGTCTTCCTTAATCAAATTGGTGGAGGATAAAAAACTTACCAATGTAAAATTTATGCCGGTGCAGCCTAAAAGCATAATGCCTAAAATTATTGCTTCGGTTGACTGCTCGTTAATACCTTTGCGCAAACTGGATTTGTTCAAGGGCGCATTGCCCAGCAAAATGTTTGAGGCCCTGTCAAGCGAATTGCCCATAATTATGGCTGTTGAAGGCGAGGCGGCTGACTTGATCACCAATTCGGGAGGCGGAATAAATGTAGAACCAGAAAACGCCCAAAGCATTGCCAATGCCGTTTTGAAATTGAGCAGGAATAAGGATTTATGTGAGCAATTGGGTAAAAACGGGCGGAAGTATGTAATGGAAAATTATTCCCGGGACACGATTACAAGAAGGCTGGAGAAGATTTTAATGGAGATTGCTAAGAATAAATAAAACAGGAGACCCGCAATTTTTTTACAGCGGCAGGCAGCCAGAATAAAATTATAAGCCAGGAACCAGAAACTACCTCTTCGCTTTTTCTTCAAGATACGACTGGATATGTCTTTCCTTCTTGGTCGGATAAATATCGGGAATGTGCTGGAGAATGCCGGTTTCTTCCACCTCGCCAAAATGATCATTCAATGAGGTTCCGAAATTGCGCATGGTGGGTGATAGGTTCATGTAAGCATTTATGAGTGGAGGAATGTTTTCATTCATGGCACGTATATGCCGGTTTAACACATGATGTCCGTCTTTATACGAAAGGCCGTTCAATTCTTTTTCAAACGCGCTCATGTCATGCTCAATTTTAAGGTGTAGCGAAGGAATTGGCCACAGCAATTTATCAGGATCAGGAAAATAATGGTTCATGAAATGCAAAATCATATCGCGTCCCAGCCGGTTGAAGTCGGGATACATGGTAACCTTGCCAAAGAAATATTTTATATGCGGGTTGTCAACCACGAGTGCGCCAAGACCGTCCCATAAATTATCAAGGCTGAACAAACCCTTGCGGTTGGTTGCGCTGGGCTGATAATTTGGTTGTACAAATGACCGGCCCAATTCAATGGTATAAGGTAAAAATTCTGTTATAAATTTTTCTGAAAATGTAAAAAGCTCGGAAGTGGAAAGAGCGGGAACATTTCCCTCAACGTTCACTTTTTCACACTGGATGAAACGGTAACCCCCAACAATTTCTTTGTCATCAGGGCTCCATACGATTAATTGTTCATAGGGGATCGGGGCAATATCATATTCATCAAGATCGCTTTCAAGCCCGGTGCCACCACCTGCCACGCGAAAGGTTATTTCACGTAACCTGCCAATTTCATTTAACGTATGGGGTGCGTTGTGACAATTGATTATATAAATTTCATTATTCCCGTTGTTGGCATAACGAACAAATGTTTGCCGGTTGAGTTCTTTCTCAAGAAGCGAACGATCAATGGGGTCAATAATATTACTTAAATCGGCCATTTATATTTTCTTTTCTAATTTATATACTTCTTGTTTGAGAATTTGTGCCCACTCAAGGTCAGTATGTGTTTTATCAAAACGGGTGTATGGGATTGGTTTATCAATAACAAAAGTAAGGGTTTTACCTTTTTGACGGAACATTTCATCAATCAGGAAAAACATTTCAATGTTGGCTTTAATTCCCAAACGTTTGCGCCATAATCCTAAATTATAGAATTTTTTTGAATTCTTACCATGTATGTATATGGGAATTATGTCATGCTGGTGTTTTTTCGCCTTGGTTATAAAACTCTTTTTCCACTCTAAATCACGTATTAAGCCTTTTTGTTTGCGTGAAACAAGACCGGCTGGAAAAACAAGAATTGCTTTATCAGAACCATACAGGTCATCCAAGTCTTTTACAAGGTTATTTGCATTTTTGCCGTGTTTGTTAACCCCAACGAAAAGTCCGCTCAGATTTTTTACTTGTAACAATAAATCATTCACAATAAATTTAAGGTCTTTGCGGTGCTTACCCAAAACGTGCATGAGCGCCATGCCATCAATGCTGCCAATAGGATGATTGCTTGCGTAAATAACTCCGCCCGATTTGCGCAGGTTTTCTTCGCCAATTACTTTAATGGTTATTTCAAAATAATCAATAACGGCTTTCAGGAATTCAAAATCGTGTTTATGCCCATGTATTTTTAAAAATTCGTTTATCTCTTTTTCATGTGTAACACGCTTAATGTAATTGAGCACAAAACGGGGCAAACGTTTATACAATTTCGGATTTTTGCTTCGAATAGCCTCCTCAATATCAATTTTCGTTATGCCTTTATGTTCTTCCATTTTATTTTGAATTAATCACCTGGTCAATAAATTCCAGTAAATCTTCTTTGCCCCTCTTTTTTTCGGCACTGGTTATAAATATTTCAGGCAGGCTTTCCCAGGTCTCAAGCATAAAATGTTTATATGATGCAACGTGAGTGTTTACATGGTTAGTTGTTAATTTATCAGTCTTGGTAAATACCATGGCAAAAGGAATTTCCTTGGTTGCCAGCCATTCCATAAGTGCAATATCCGGCTTTTGCGGCTCGTGCCGTACATCAATGAGTACAAATGTGCACAGCAGGTTGGGTCGCTTTTTAAGGTAATCAAACGTGAACCCGGCCCATTCGTTTTTGAGTTTTTTCGAGGTCTTGGCAAAACCATAGCCGGGAAGATCCACCAGGTACCATAAATTATTGATTAAGAAATGATTGATGGTTTGGGTTTTGCCTGGGGTGGAAGAGGTTTTGGCGAGGGTGCGTTGGTTGCATAACATATTGATTAAACTTGACTTACCAACATTTGACCGGCCAATAAAGGCAAATTCGGGCAGGTTTGGTTTGGGCAAATTAGCCAGTGCGGTGTGTGACGATATGAAGCGGGCCTCTTTGATGATCATTTTCAAGGGTCAAAAATAAGCATATAGCTCAATGCAGGGCCAAAAATGTGGTAAAAGGAAGGTAATTTTGTTAATTAACTCCCACTTTCTGCCACCTCTAGATTTCTTCATTTTATAAGGGAAAAATGCTATTTTTGTAACGAATGTTGCGCAAATGCGTTAAAACTTACTAACAAAGTGGGAGATAGTGGCGTAAAGTGGGTAATTATGAATACATTTACAGCTTCGTTGTGATAGCGGAGGTATGAAAAGTTTTATTGGAGAATACGACTGCAAGGTGGACGACAAAGGAAGATTCGTTCTGCCGGCTGGCATCAAAAAACAAATTGATCCGGCCGCAGAAGAAACATTTGTTATAAACCGCGGCTTTGAAAAATGCCTGGTGTTGTACCCAAAAAACGAGTGGGATGGGCTATTGGCCAGGGTTCGCAAAAAGGTGAACCTGTTTGAAAAAAAGGGCCGTATGTTCATGAGGATGTTTCAGAACGGGGCAACAATTATTACCCTGGACAGCAGTGGTCGTTTACTGTTACCCTCAACCCTCACGAAATATGCTGGTCTCAAAAAAGACGTGCTGTTGTTTGCTTATGCCGACAGGATGGAAATTTGGGATAAGGCCCTTTATGAACAGGAGATGAATGCTAACCTCACCGGTTTTGCCGATCTGGCCGAAGATTTACTCGGGGATCCAGAAAACGGTGGAAATGACGAGTAGCAGCTATCACACGCCTGTTCTTTTACATGATGCAGTTGAAGGTCTCAACATTAACCCACATGGCACTTACGTAGATGTGACTTTTGGCGGAGGCGGGCACTCAGCCGCTATTCTGCAAAAACTTGCAACCGGGAAACTTTACGCGTTTGACCAGGATCCCGATGCACAACGCAACCTCCCGGCAAACCCCAACCTCGTTTTCATTCCTTCCAACTTCCGTTACCTTGAAAATTTTTTACAGCTATACGGGGTAAGTACCATTGACGGATTGTTGGCCGATTTGGGTGTATCAAGCCACCAGTTTGACGATGCCCAGCGCGGTTTCTCCTTCAGGTTTGATGCACGGTTGGACATGCGCATGGACACAAACGCAGCCGTTGACGCGCATAACGTAATAAATACATACGAAGAAGAAAAACTGGCTGATGTATTTTACCTGTATGGAGAATTGAGAAACGCCCGCCAGATTGCCAAACGCATAAGCATTGCCCGCAGGGAAAAACCCATTGAAACCACAGGTCAGTTGCAAAAAGTGCTTGACGACATGGTTCCGCAAAAAATGAAAACAGGGTTTTTTGCACAAGTGTTCCAGGCATTGCGCATTGAGGTGAACCACGAGTTGGATGTGCTGGCTGAACTGCTGGAAGCCGCAACCAGAAAATTAAAACCCGGTGGGCGACTGGTAATCATCTCGTATCACTCACTTGAAGACAGGTTGGTGAAAAATTTTATACGGTCGGGAAATGTAAAAGGCGAACTGCAAAAAGATTTTTATGGGAACCTGCAAAGGCCCTTGAAAGAAATAAATAAAAAACCCATTGTTCCGGGCGAAGAGGAAATAAAACAGAATAACCGCGCCCGGAGCGCAAAACTTAGGATAGCAGAGAGAATTTAATGAACCGTTACAAAAAAGCAGAAGAAGCAAAACCAAAAAAAACAAAGGCTCCACGCAAGCCTTCCAAATTTGGTCGCTCCTTAATTGACGTTTTAAACGGCAACATGCTTACCCGCGACTTCGTGATCAGCAACCTGCCTTACATCTGTTTCCTTACAATACTCATGCTGACATATATCGGCCTTGGTTATTATGCCGACCGCAATGCACGCAAAATTGAGCAGATTGAGGCCGACCTGGTGGAATTGAATTCAGAACATGTTTCACTCAAAACACAGTTGAACATGGTGAGCAACCCGGCTCAAATTGCTGACTCAACCCGCTCAATGGGTCTGGTCGAATCACGTGATTTTCCGCCACGCATTATTTATGTAAAAGAAAAAGTATTGAAAACAGTTTACTGATATACTAATATACCCGATACCCTGGACATAAAAAAAGACATATTGTGGAGAATGTACGTAACGTACCTGGTGTTTTGCATCCTGGGTGCAGTTATTGTTTTTAAGGTGGTGCGCATCCAGTTCACCAGCAAAGAAAACATGGCGCGCCAAACCGAAGCATTGCGTACACAAATGCGCACGATTGAGGCTTCGCGCGGAAACATTTATTCTGATAACAACAGTTTGCTTGCAACATCCATTCCGTATTATGAAATCCGTATGGACCTTTATGCCGATGGTCTGACAAATGAAAATTTTACGAAAAACGTTGACTCGCTTTCATTATGCCTGGCCAATTTATTCCGCGACAGGACAGTTGATGCATATAAAGCAAGGCTGGTTGAAGCCCGTGCCGATACCAACCGTTATTTATTGATTCAGCGTAAAGTGAAACATGACCAGCTTTTAAAACTTAAAAAATTTCCCTTGTATAATCTTGGAAAAAACAAAAGCGGGTTGATCATTATTAAAGAAAATAAACGCAGCCGGCCTTATGGCTACCTGGCGGCCCGTACCATTGGTTACGAGCGCGTGGATAGAGACAGACCGACCGATACTACACGTGCTGGCCTTGAAGGCGCCTATTCCAAATTTTTAAATGGTATTAACGGTCAGCAATTGATGAAAAAAGTGGGGCCACGTTGGAAACCTGTTTCAGAAAACTATAGTGTGATGCCACAAAACGGATGCGATATTATATCCACGCTCGATATCCATTTGCAGGCTGTTGCCGAAGAGGCGCTGCACAATCAATTGATCGCGCACCAGGCTAAAAGCGGTTGCGTGGTGGTAATGGAAGTGGAAACCGGTTATGTAAAAGCCATTGCCAACCTTACGCTTGATGAAGAAGGCGAGTATTACGAATCGTTTAACCACGCTATTGGCACATCCATGGAACCCGGTTCTACCATGAAACTGGCTTCAACCATTGTTGCCCTGGAACAAAATGCGGTTAAACCCGAAGATATCGTACATACTGGTACTGGTGTTTGGAAACCTTATGCTGATGATGATTTTGAAATAAAGGACACACACGGTAATGGAGACATCACTTTTGAACAGGCATTTGTAGTTTCATCCAATATTGGTATTTCCCGTCCAATATGGGATAATTACCGCGGTAAACCTTCACAATTTATAGAAGGATTGAAAAAACTTGGTGTGCATTTGCCGGTAGGAATTGATTTGAAAGGTGAGGCAAACCCCTACGTGAAAAAACCCGGTGACCGCACCTGGAGTGGTACAACGTTGCCGCAAATGTCAATAGGTTATGAAATACGCAGCACTCCCCTGCAGACTTTAACATTATACAATGCTGTGGCCAACAATGGCAAAATGGTAAAGCCCCAATTTGTAAAAGAGATCAGGCGCGGCATAACCACCATTAAGCAGTTTGAACCTGTGGTATTGAATGAGAAAATTTGCTCAGACAAAACATTGAAACAAGTGCGCAAAATGATGGAGTTGGTAGTTGAGCGTGGAACCGGTAAGGAATTAAAATCGGCCAACTTTAAAATAGCAGGTAAAACCGGCACTGCCCAGATATTGGAACACGGACGGTATAGCAAAGAAAAATACCTTGCTTCGTTTTGCGGATATTTTCCGGCCAACAGGCCGAAGTACTCTTGCATTGTTGTGATACGCGAAACAAAAAGCGGCCAGTATTATGGCGCTGAAATTTCGGCCCCGGTATTCAAGGAAATTGCCGATAAAATATACTCGCGGAAAATAGAATTGCACAATTACCTGAATACCCCCTTCCAAAAAATGACTGAGGCGCCTGAACTGAAAAATACGCGGTATAGCGATGCGCAAATGCTGTTGAAAGAAATGAAGCTGAAATCGCTGAGTGATGACGATGGGGCTACCTGGGTGCGCACCGGAAAAAAAGGACGCAAGGTAACCCTTACCACATTAGCCACACATGAAAATATTGTACCCGATGTAATTGGTATGGGTCTAAAAGATGCAATGGCATTACTGGAAGAACAAGGGTTAAAAGTAATTGTACACGGAACAGGTACGGTGAAACGCCAAAGCCTGCCGGCCGGCAACCGGGTTTACAAAGGGCAAAAAATAATTATTGAATTACGTTTAAGTTGAAATTATTAAGCGACATATTATACGGAGCGCGCATAACCGAAGTGCACGGCACTACCAACCTTGCAGTAGAAAGCATTACTTCTGACTCAAGACAGGTGCGTAAAAACGGTTTGTTCGTTGCAATTAAAGGCACCCGGGTTGACGGCCATACATTCATTTACAAAGCCATTGAATCGGGTGCTACGGCCATTGTGTGCGAAGAACTGCCTGACGTATTATCAGACAGGGTTTCGTTCGTAAAGGTGTCAGATGCAGCACAGGCGTTGGGCATAATCGCATCAAATTATTACGATAATCCTTCTGAAAAAATCAAGGTAATTGGCATTACAGGTACAAATGGGAAAACCACAACGGTGACCTTGATGTACAATTTGTTCAGAGGCCTGGGATATAAATGCGGGCTTTTGTCAACAGTAGTAAACCGCATAAATGAAAAAATAATTGAAGCAACCCATACAACACCCGACCAGGTTGGACTTAACAAACTCCTGGCCGAAATGGTTGAACAAGGATGTAAATATTGTTTCATGGAAGTCAGCTCGCATGCAGTGGATCAGAAACGCATTGCGGGAGTTAACTACGCGGCCGCCTTGTTCAGCAACATTACACACGATCATTTGGATTACCATAAAACATTTGAAGCGTATATAAAGGCCAAGAAAAGGTTTTTTGATGATTTAAGCGATTCGGCCGTTTCATTTGTCAACAAAGATGATTTCCATTGGGAAATAATGGTACAAAATACAAAGTCAAAGGTGTATACCTATGCAATCAAAAATCCGGCTGACATTAAATGCCGTATTGTTGAGAATGATTTTAACGGTTTAATGCTGAACCTTGATGGTAAAGAGGTATGGACAAAACTGGTGGGTATGTTCAATGCCTACAATTTGACCGCAGCGTATGCAGTGGCCAGGCATTTTCATAAAGATGAGCTGGAGGTGCTTACCGCGTTAAGCAGTCTTTCTCCTGCCGAGGGGCGTTTTGATGTGGTACGTGCCGATAACGGAGTACGCGCTATTGTAGATTATGCCCATACACCCGATGCCCTGAAAAACGTGTTGCAAACCATTCGTGAAATACGCAACGAAGGCGAAAAAATAATAACCGTTGTTGGTTGTGGCGGAGACCGGGATACAACAAAGCGGCCGGTAATGGCAACCATTGCATGTGAAATGAGCGATAAAGTGGTTTTAACAAGTGACAACCCGCGAAGCGAGGACCCAAACGTAATTCTTGACCAGATGATGACCGGGGTACCGCGCGGCCTGCTGAAAAATGTGTTGAACATTGCTGACAGGGCACAGGCCATTAAAACGGCCATTTCACTGGCCAGCCGGGGCGATATTGTTTTGGTGGCCGGTAAGGGACATGAAAAATACCAGGAAATAAAAGGGGTGAAATATCCTTTTGACGATAAAAAAATAATAGAAGAAATTTTTAAAACCTATCAGGAATAATGCTGTATTATTTGTTTGATTATTTCAAAGATTTTCCGGGCGCGGGTGTGTTCCAGTACATCTCGTTCAGGGCGGGCATGGCCATTGTTTTATCGCTTATAATTTCAGCGGTACTGGGTAAACGCATCATCAATTTTTTGCGCTATAAACAGGTTGGTGAGACCGTTCGTGATTTAGGTTTGCAGGGACAAATTGAAAAGCAGGGGACGCCAACAATGGGTGGACTCATTATCATTGCAGCCATTGTTATTCCAACTTTATTGTTTGCCAAACTTCAAAATGTATACATCGTTCTCATGCTGGTTGTAACCGTTTGGCTTGGCTTTATCGGTTTCCTTGACGATTACATTAAAGTATTTAAAAAGAACAAAAAAGGCCTTGCCGGGAAATTTAAAGTTATTGGTCAAATAGGTGTAGGTTTGATTGTGGGGTGCGTACTGTACTTTAACGACAGTGTTACCATAAAAGAAAAACACCGGGTTACCGACCCATCGTCTGATTATTATATTGCAACGCAGGAAGACATTCCGTGCGATGATGTTGCTTACGAGTGGCGGGAAACAAAATCATTGAAAACAACCATTCCTTTTGTAAAAAACAACGAGTTTGACTATTCATGGATTTTAGGTACGTCAAATTCTTATTGGGCATTTTTAATGTTTATTCCCATAGTAATTTTTATTATAACGGCCGTATCAAACGGGGCCAACATTACCGATGGCATTGACGGGTTGGCGGCAGGCACTTCGGCCATTATAGGTATTGCGTTGGCTGTATTGGCGTATTTATCGGGTAACCGTGAATTTGCCGACTACCTCAATATAATGTACATTCCTAACTCAGGCGAGCTGGTTGTTTTCATCAGCGCCTTTGTTGGCGCCTGCATCGGTTTCCTTTGGTACAATGCTTATCCCGCACAGGTATTCATGGGCGATACCGGAAGTTTATCACTGGGTGGAATCATTGCCGTGTTTGCCATCTGCATTCGCAAGGAATTATTGATACCCATTTTGTGCGGAGTGTTTTTAATTGAAAATATAAGCGTAATGATGCAGGTTAGTTACTTCAAGTATACAAAAAAGAAATATGGTGAAGGACGAAGGATTTTTCTTATGTCACCGCTGCATCATCATTACCAGAAAAAAGGTATGCACGAGTCAAAAATCGTAGCGCGTTTTTGGATCGTGGGTATTATGCTGGCGGTATTTAGTATTGTGACATTGAAATTGAGATAAAATAAAGCACGCGGAAAGCGCAGAAATACGCGGAAAAACCTTCTGCGAAAACCTGCGGAGTCAGCGAGAGATTGAATAGATAAAAAAAAATGAATAAACGCATTGTCATATTGGGTGGAGGCGAGAGCGGAACAGGCGCGGCCGTATTGGCCAGGCGCAAAGGATATGACGTGTTTGTATCAGACTATGGGAAAATCAAGGAACAGTACAAAACCATTTTAGACGAACATAAAATAGATTTTGAAGAAGGAGCCCACACGTTTGAGAAAATACTTAATGCGAATGAGGTAATTAAAAGTCCCGGAATACCTGAAAAAACCGAGGTGATGAAAAAAATCAGGGAAAAACAATTGCCTGTGATTTCGGAAATTGAATTTGGCGCACGGTATACCGACAGCAAATTTATATGTATTACCGGTAGCAACGGGAAAACGACCACCACGTTGTTGACCTATCACATTTTAAAAAATGCAGGCCTCAATGTGGCCGTGGGCGGAAATGTAGGGAAAAGTTTCGCTATGCAGGTAGCCTACAACAATTACGATTACTGGGTGCTTGAGTTAAGCAGCTTCCAGTTGGATGACATGAATACGTTCAGAGCACACATAGCGATTTTATTAAATATTACACCTGACCATTTAGACCGTTATGAATATAAAATTGAAAACTACGCCAATTCAAAATTCAGGATAACCAATAACCAGGTACCTGAAGATGCATTTATTTATTGTGATGATGATCCAATCACCATTCAGGAATTGTCAAAGCACAACATACTTGCGAAAAAATATCCCTTTGCACTGAATCCGGCTCCTGGCAGAGTCGCTTTTATAGAACAACAACAACTTAATATAAACCTAAACAACAACCAATTTTCTATGTACATTCATGACCTGGCATTACAAGGTAAGCACAACGCTTACAACAGCATGGCCGCAGGGATCGCTGCCCGCCTGCTTGACATCCGCAAAGAAGTTATACGCGAATGTCTTTCCGATTTTCAAAACGTTGAACACCGCCTTGAAACGGTAGGTATTGTTCATGGCATTGAATTCATCAACGACTCGAAGGCCACCAATGTCAATAGCACCTGGTATGCGCTTGAGAGTTTAAACAAACCCGTGGTGTTAATCCTGGGAGGCGTTGATAAAGGCAATGACTATTCGGTATTAAACGACCTGGTGAAAGAAAAGGTAACGGCAATTATTTGCCTTGGGGTTGACAACAAAAAAATCCACAAGGCCTTTAAAGACATTGTTGAAACCATTGTTGATGCCGGATCGGCCGAAGAAGCTGTGGCGTTAGGTTACCGACTTGCTAAGAAAGACCAGGCC
>DASPJQ010000410.1:0-1200 GCA_035628535.1 Flavobacteriales bacterium
TAGCTGATGGTATTGCCCGCCAGATTGAGGCGCGTATTTCGTACCGCAGGGCCATTAAAATGTCAATTGCATCGGCCATTCGCATGGGCGCTGAAGGCATAAAAGTGACCATTGCCGGCCGTTTGAACGGTGCTGAAATGGCGCGTACTGAGTCGTTCAAAGACGGCCGTATTCCATTGCATACCTTGCGTGCCGATATTGACTATGCACACGGAGAAGCGTTGACAACCTATGGATTGTTGGGGGTAAAAGTGTGGATTTGCCGTGGTGAAGTGTATGGCAAGCGTGACTTGTCACCAAACTTTGGCGCGAACAAGGCATTGGCAACTGCGCAGGGTGGTGGTTCAGGTAACAAGCCCGGTGGCGACCGTAAATTTGGTAACCGCGGTGGCGGAGGTAAAAAAAGGAAGTAATAATATTTTAAGATAAGGTAGTCATGTTACAACCAAAAAGACAGAAGTTCAGGAAAACGCACAAAGGCAAAATGAAGGGTAACGCCAAGCGCGGCTCTACCATTGCGTTTGGATCATTCGCTATAAAATCAATGGACCAGATGTGGGTAACATCGCGCCAGATTGAGGCGGCCCGTGTTGCGGTAACACGTTTCATGAAGCGTGAAGGAAAAGTGTGGATCCGTATTTTTCCTGACAAGCCAATAACCAAGAAACCGTTAGAGGTACGTATGGGTAAAGGTAAAGGTGCACCTGAGTTTTTTGTGGCCGTTGTAAAACCAGGCCGAATTTTATTCGAGGTTGACGGTGTTTCAAAAGAAACGGCAATGGAAGCCATGCGTTTGGCGGCACAAAAATTACCGGTACGCACAAAATTCATTACCCGTCACGATTACGAATTAGCTAAATAATAAAAGAGTTACAAATGAAAAATAGTGAAATAGCTGCTCTTTCGGTTGAGGATTTAAAAGCAAAAGCTGCTGAGTTAAGCGCTAACCTTGAGAAAATGGTGTTGAATCACGCCATTACCCCGCTTGAGAACCCGCTTACTTTGCGTCATACCCGCAGGGAAATTGCACGCATTAAAACCGAGATTAACAAAAAAGTAAAAGCTTCAAAATAGGCATATGGCTGAGAAGAACACAACAATAGAAAGAAACGACCGCAAAGAAAAAATCGGGATTGTAGTAAGCAATAAAATGCAGAAATCAATCACCGTTTCGGTTGAGCGTAAAATCATGCATGGTAA
>DASPJQ010000411.1:0-3267 GCA_035628535.1 Flavobacteriales bacterium
AAAGGAACCTTTGCCGGCACCTATTGTTATTCGTGACCTGGAAAAACACAAGGAAGTATATACCACCAGCGGTGAACTTTCAGGATACGATGCAAAACTTGATGAAGGTTTACACTATGATATTTATGCCAATTACACCGGGTACGTGGTTGAACATACCGACCTGGACCTGACCACAGCGCATGGCAATTTTGAAAAACAGGTGGATTTATACCTGACAAAAGTGGAGGTTGATAACACCATTGTAATGAACAATATTTTCTTTGAAAAGAAAAGTGCACAATTGCGGTATGATTCAAGAGGAGCGTTGCAGCATGTGGCCAGTTTAATGCGTGAGCACCCTACTATGAAAATAGCTATTGGCGGCCATACCAGCATGAACTCCGGTGATCCGGAAACCAACACGCAAATATCGGAAGAACGTGCAAAAGAAGTGTACAAGGCTTTGGTTAAACTGGGTGTTGATAAAAAACGTATGTCCTATAAGGGTTACGGTAACAGCAAACCGGCTTATGACGTAAACAGCCAATGGGAAAACGCCAAGAACAGGCGGGTGGATTTTACGATCGTTTCACTTTAGAACACAACAAAGAACCGGGAGCAAAAAGAGATTATGAGACATGAATATGTTATATATACCTGTTGTTTTGGTTGTCAGCTAAAACCAATAAGTGATTTTGAAACACCATTGCTTTGCTCTCTGCTTTCTGTTCTTCCAACTTAATTTAAACCATATGCTTCAACGAATCCAATCCATTTTCCTATTGCTGGCCACGGTGGCCATTGCCATCACATTTTTAGCGCCTGTAGCCCGTATTTATGCCAACGGTAAGTTTGCAGCAGCGTATACCAATTTTGGGCTAAGCACCATTGACACCAATGCGCAGTACCATGTTATAACGCCCGGCTACACATACATAATTGCCGCCATTGAACTGGTATTGCTGCTGTTTTGCATTTTCCAGTACAAGAGGCGTAAATTGCAATTGGGTATTTGCCGGTTATTGTATGGAATGGTTGTTGTGCATGCCGTTTTTAACCTGTATTTTCCCGGTGCTTCGCTTGAAGGCATCAAGCTGGCGGGTGAGTTGAAGGTTGATTCGTACGGCCTGGCTTTTTACATGCCGTTTATTGCACTGGTTTGTATTTTCCTGGCCGAGGTATTTATAAAACGCGATGAAAAATTGGTTAAATCGGCTGATCGACTGCGTTGAAAATTGTTTATGAAGCAAGGCTTTAGAAGTTTGATTTAAAAACTTTTCTAAATCACTTCAAACTTAATGTCCTTTTGCCGACAGGTATCTTTCAGCATCCAAAGCAGCCATACAGCCGGTTCCTGCCGAAGTAACGGCCTGCCTGTACACTTTATCGGCACAGTCGCCTGCGGCAAACACGCCTTCAACATTCGTTTTGGATGAAAAACCGTTTACTTTTATATAACCTGTTTCATCCATTTCAATCCAACCCCTGAACACATCGGTATTGGGTTTGTGTCCAATGGCCACAAAAAATCCTGTTACAGGCAATATACTTTCTACACCGGTCTTGTTGTTTTTCACTTTTACCCCTTCAACGCCTTTTTCGCCTAAAATATCAACTGTTGATGTGTCCCACATGATTTCAATGTTGGGTGTATTCATAACGCGGTGCTGCATGGCTTTTGATGCGCGCATTTTATCGGTGCGTATAAGCATGTAAACTTTTGTACACAATTTGGCCAGGTAGCTGGCTTCTTCACAGGCTGTATCACCCGCACCTACAATGGCAACCGTTTGGCCTTTAAAAAAGAAACCGTCACACACCGCACAGGCACTAACACCATACCCGTTAAGCCGTTGTTCCGATTCAAGTCCCAGCCATTTGGCCGATGCACCTGTCGAAATAATAACGGTTTTGGCATGTATTTCCTTTTCATCATCAACCCACACTTTATGCACAGGCCCTGTAAAATCAACCTTGGTAATCATTCCCCAGCGTACATCAGTTTTAAACCGCTCAGCCTGTTGTTGAAAATCAGCCATCATATCGGGTCCCTGTGTGCCATTCGGGTAACCGGGATAATTTTCCACTTCAGTAGTTGTGGTTAACTGTCCGCCCGGTTGCAGTCCCTGGTATAAAACCGGTTTTAAATCGGCACGCGCTGCATAAATGGCAGCTGAATATCCTGCGGGTCCTGATCCAATAATCAGGCATTCGATTTGCTCAATTGGTTCACTCATAATTTTATTTCTTGTGTGAAGGGCCTAAAAATATACATTTTTAAAAGCCGTGTTTATAAAAAGCATTAACCATGGTTCAAAGATTTGGTTAAGTTTGAAATCGTAAAATAAAAATGAGGATTTGGCGTTAGTGTGTAACATGTTTGTAAAAAGGACCCTTACTGTTCTGCTTTTCACTTGTTTTGTCCCGATAACCATCGGGAATACTGCACAGGCGCAAAAAGTTGCCAACGACAAAGCGAGCGGAACAGTGTTTTCCCAACTTCAAATCCCTTATGGATCAAGGCTTGCCGGTTTGGGAGGCGTTACAATAGCAATAAGGGACAGAGACCCATCGCTGGTGCTGGCCAACCCGAGCCTGCTTGATTCCAGTCATCACAATAAGGCAGTTTTAGGTTATTCCAATTATTTTGCCGATATCAACTATGGCGTGGCAGCCTATGCGCGTTCATGGAAGAACCTGGGCCATTTTATGGCCGCCATCAAATACATGAACTATGGAAAATTTACCGAAACCGATTACATAGGCAATGAGGTGGGCCAATTTCATGCATCTGACTATTCCATCAATTTGATTTATTCGCGCAGGGTTGATACCTCAGTTTATGTAGGCGCCAGCCTTAATTATTTATACTCGGTCATGGATAAATATTCGGCAATGGGTATTGGCATTGACCTTGCAGCTACCTATAACAGGCCCGGAAGCCGTTTTGTAATAAGTGGAATTTTAAAGAATATAGGTTACCAGTTAAAATCATATACACCCGGCACACGCGGTAATTTACCTTTTGATATACAGGTTGCGTTTTCGCAAAAGCTCAAACACGCACCGTTCAGGTTTCATGTGGCCATGGACAGGCTTTATAAATGGGATTTGACGTATAAAGATCCAACCGAACAACCGGAAATTGATCCGGCTACGGGGTTGGAAGTGGTAAACGATACAACCGGGTTCTTTTATCGCCTGGGTAAATTTGGCGGAAAGGCCATGCGGCATATAACGCCCGGTGCCGAAATTCTTATTGGTAAAAACTTTTATTTTGATATA
>DASPJQ010000412.1:0-15552 GCA_035628535.1 Flavobacteriales bacterium
AACAGTTTTGCCGAACATGACATAGCTATTCCTATAACAGTGCTTGAGGAATTGGACAATTTTAAACGCGGTAACGACTCTAAAAATTTTGAAGCGCGCGAGTTCATCCGTATTATTGATAAATTGTCACTTAACCATACTCTAACCGATTGGATACCGCTTGAAGGCACAGGCCGCGGCAAATTCAAAATAGTCATGAGCAACGGTGCAAAAGGTATTGATGCAAACCAGGTGTATGGTGAGCGCAAAGCCGACCATAATATATTAAATGCAGCACTTACCCTCATACAGCAGGAGTCGGGTAAAAAAGTAATTCTTGTTTCAAAAGACATTAACCTGCGCCTTAAAGCAAAAGCGGTAAATATTGCAGCCGAAGATTATGAGACCGGAAAAATACACAATGTAGATGAGTTCCATTCGGGCCGCACCATTATTGACGGGGTTGATTCCGATGAGATACGTAAAATTTTTACCGAAGGCCATACCGACAACCTGGCAATACTGGGCCCTCATAAGGAAGCCAACCATTTTTACATCTTAAAAAATGAAAAATCGTCAACGCTTGCTTACTACAATCCCGTAACCGAATTGCTGGAGCGCGTTGAGAAACAATACATGTACGGTATAAAACCGCGCAATGCCGAACAAACGTTTGCATTGCACGCATTGATGAACGATGACATTAAATTGCTTACCATACAAGGCGTTGCGGGAACGGGTAAAACATTGCTTGCATTGGCCAGCGCGTTGGAACAGGTAAAAAAATACCACCAGGTGATTTTAGCGCGCCCCATTGTTCCGTTAAGTAATAAAGACATTGGTTACTTGCCGGGTGATGCCAAAGAAAAGATCAATCCGTACATGGAACCGCTCTGGGACAATTTAAAATTCATCAAGAGTAATTTTTCCGAGAACGAAAAAAAATACAAGGCCATTGAGGAAATGGTGAAAAATGAAAAGATTCTGGTTACCCCGTTGGCTTACATCCGTGGCCGTAGTTTCTCAAACGTGTATTTCATCATTGACGAGGCACAGAACTTAACACCCCACGAAGTAAAAACCATCATTACCCGTGCCGGTGAAGGAACAAAAATTATTTTCACGGGCGATATTTACCAGATTGATACGCCTTACCTGGATGAGTTCAGTAACGGGTTGTCATATGTAATTGACAAGCTCAAAGGGAACAAACTTGTAGCACACATTACGTTGGAGAAAGGTGAGCGCAGTGAGTTGGCTAACCTTGCTAATGAACTAATGTAAAATCTTAAGTAAGCAAAGTTTGGAACACCCGCTAAACCGCGTATGAATGCAAATATCTTTAAAACCTGGCTGATTGCTTCAGTCACAGATTTTTCTTAAGCCTGGATACCACCGCTTCCTCGCAATTTTGAAGCGGTAATGGTTGCCTCAAAAAAATCGCGAGCGGTATACGGCAAATTGAAGAATGCGATAATTTACGGGATGGCGATAGCCTGGCTGAACCTTAATTTTCAGGGGCGCTGTAATTCTTACTCAATTGTACCTTGATCATTAAGTTGTCACTGCGGTTTCTTCTTAACAAGCAAAATAGCCTGTTTCAAATCGCCCCAGTGGTACCCTAAATGGAAACCGAGCTTTTTAATTTTCAAACTGTCTTTCCGATACACCGAATCCAAATCTTTCTGAAAAGCATAATTCCCAAAGTCTTTTACCGGCTGCGCATATTCACCAAACAATTCAACATCATATTTCTTTTTGTCTTTGAAATATTTATAGGGAAAACCTGTATCGTCTTCAAAAATAAGTTCCGACTGGCTTATGAGTGAGTCACGCAGGGTTTTGAAAGTTGAATAATGCGGCATATACGAGGCAGCTTTAATGAACGTATTGCACGGACCCATTTTGTCAACAAACTTCATGACTTCGGGCGTAAAATTAAGACCCGTATTGGACAGGTTACAACTTATATAATAAATGGTTTTTTCGGTCTCGGTTTTCGGGTCGCGTACAATCATTTTCACCATTTTTACTTTTTTACCGGTATTGATCCAGTTCGATTTTACCGGTACACCTGCCGAGTCAAGCACCAATTGCTCCACCTGACGTATTTCAAGGCCGCTGCGGACCACAAAAAAATACAATAAAGGTAAAACGCCCCGCACACGTTCACCATGCAAATCGGTCCCCATGTGCGTGGTTACAAAATAACTCTTTGAAAGCACATCGCGCAATGAATTTTCCAGGCTGTTGAAATAAAGTTTGCGGCTGTCCTTGTTCAGTTTTTCAAGTGATGGCAAATCATACAGCTGTTCTAATGCCAATAGCACATACGTTTTTACACGCGGAAATAAATAATAAGCGTGCAACACATCAGGGCCCGAAAAAGGATAAATCAATGGCAGCGAATCAATCACTTTTTGCGAGAAATACGTAGAGTCCCAATACGCAATGGGGCCAAGGCGCTGTTGGGTAACTCTGTTCCACGCGCCATCCATTTTGGTTTTATAATTTTTCCAGAAAATTTCCTCTTCAAGCGGCTGGAATTTATTTTTGCGCGTTTGGGGCAAACCGGCCAGGTAACGCGCAAAATCATCGTGCAGGCTATCCTTTAACGTAAACAACGCCTTGTTGCGGTTGGGGTCAATGCTGTCAATGGATGAGCCGGTCCCGGTATTTTCTCTGGCGTTTTTGCCCTGGCAGGAACATAACCAAAGCGCCATGAATATGTACAACAAATAATGCATCAGGTTTGCAAAGGTAAATTAAAATACAATGTACTATACCTTATCTTTTTTTTAAGGCAACGGTTATATAATATAAAATTATGCCAGGTAATAGACTCAGGGCCCCATACACCAGTTTCATGCGTTCTTTTGGGTCTTCATGGGTAGCAAAAAACAGAATCATCCAAACTGCCGCAGCAATAAAAATAAGCGCGGGTATTGGAAACAACGGTGATTTATATACGCTTGGATCATCAGGCTGACCCTTGGATTTAATGCGTAAAACAATAAGACCAATTACGGTTAAAACACTGAAAAAAGTAAGGATGATGGAAATGTACTGGATCATGGATTCAAAATCCGAAAACAGGATCATGGAAAGTGACAATACGCCCTGCACAACAATTGCAATAACCGGTGTACCGCCTTTTGAATTTACCGTAAGCGATTTGAAAAACGAATAATCATGACCCATTTTTTCCAGTACGCGCGGCCCGGCAATAATCATAGAGCTACAGGTTGAAAGCAAGGCAAGGCTGAAAAGACCTGAAAAAATCAACCCGTAATCAACACCGAATAATTTTGTGGCCACAATGTTTCCAACATCTTCTTTAAACCCGTTTTTTACAAAATTCATTTCATCCATTGGGGTGGTGTAAAGAAACATCATGTTCAGGAAAATATAAATGAATGTCACGAACAGTGTTCCCAATATCAAAGCCTGCGGAATGGTTTTGCGTGGTTTTTCAATGTTGCCGGCAATGTAGGAGGCCGCATTCCATCCCGAATATGAAAACATGACCCATGCCAACGATCCGGCAAACGCCATGGAAAAAATGAGTTCCCACGACTTATTGCTGGGTGCAAAACTTTGTATACCCTGGTTGCTGCCCGAAATAAAAAACGGGGCCAGGCAAAAAAATGCAATCAAGGCAAGTTTTATACTTGTGAGTATGGTTTGGGCAAGCCCACCCGTTTTAACGCCACGAACATGTATCAGCGATAAAAAAATAAGCGCACCTATGGCAACTAATTTATCAATGCGGAACAAAGACGTATCATTCGTATCAACTGTGTAACCCAAAACAGGTCCGGCATATTTTCCAATGGCCAGCGCGCTGGTGGCAATGGCTCCTGAAAACCCGGCAAACAACGATATCCATGAACTGGTAAAACCAACAACCGGATGAAAAATTTTAGACAGGTATAAGTATTCTCCTCCCGATTCTTTTAAGCGCGTGGCCACTTCGGCATAACAAAAAGCACCGCACAAGGCAATAATTCCACCGGCAAGCCAAAGCATAATAATGGCAAACGGATCGGAAAGTCCAATTAACTGGTAAGCCAGCGAAGTGAATACACCGGTACCAATCATGTTGGCAACAACTACGGCAACAGCAGTAGTACGGTTATATAATTGTGGTTGGGTTGACATTTAATTTACCTGATATCGTTTTGTTTTTTACGCCTGCGTTTGGCCGCAAGCACAATGATTATTATTAATAATGGCGCTGTATAGAAAGGAAGAAATCGTGCATGAGATTTGGATTTTTCTTCTTTGCTCTTCGAAATTTCTGTGACAGGACCGGAATCCTGGTTGGTGAGTCTGGTACGTTTTAGTGTATTATTTACAGTATCAGCTCCCCCAAACAAGTTGGCATTGAGAAACAACAGAAAAAGAATGGTAAAAAATTTATTCATTAAATAGTTAATTTTTTTCTCCTGCGCTTTGCAGCCATGGCAATTAAAATTACCACCAAAGGTGAAAAATAAACAACAGTCATGAGCCGGCTTTTATTTTCTGCATCTTCAGCGTTTTTATCCGCTTTGGCCAGCGTCATGGATGTACCGCTGTCGCTTGTTTCGTACCGGGCCTGTACGGTATTAAGGACAAAAAATAACAGTACAAAGGTTATGAGCTTTTTAGGCATGTACTAAAATAGACAATACAAAGCCCATTTTCAAGCCTGGAAACAGGCAATATCAACAGTGCAGGCTTAATATCCTTGCATTATATCCCTTCTTCAATACGTTCAATGTAAAAATCAATACTTCGCGCAATACCTGTTGCATGAACGCGTCCGTTGCTCTTCTCAACGGCTATAGGCGGATTACCGGCCGTGGAAGGCTCCTGCAAAGCATTGGCTGGTTTTAAGGCATAATAAAACACCCACAGTTTAGCCGTGTCCAGTGTTTTGGATTCCACCAGTGTAAATTTCAGGTCATTTTCTTTTTCTAGCGCCCTGATTTTTTTCTCGGCAATTTGTTTGGCCTGCAGGTATGTAATCATGGAACGGGGTATTACGCACGGTAAACAACAGTAGGCAGTGGCAGTCGGACGCGTATATAACTGAAAAAGCATGCTAACGGTTGTGATTTCATGAATTGGTATTTCTATTTGAAATATTTTCTTTCACACCCATTAATCACAAACACAGAGAACAGACAACCAACAACGCTTACTTAAACCCGATTGACTTTCTACCACGTCCTCCTCTGATGTTGGCAACATCAAATTCAGCAACATCGGCTTTGGTAACTGTGGCAATCATTTCCTTGGTCCTTATAGAAGGGTCCATTTCAGCCATGCGCAGGTTTTGGTTTTTTACGGCCTCACCCACAATTTTGCGTACCTCGCGTGCATTTCCAAAAAATTTGTCGCGCGCATCATATGCCGCCTGCAAATAACCTTCAAGATGTGCACTTGCTTCAGCGTCCATTTTCAAACCTTCCTGTGCAAACAGTTTATTGGCAATTTCAATCAATTGCGCAGCGGTGTAATCGGGAAACTCAATGGTTTTTTCAAAACGCGATTGCAAACCAGGATTTGTTTTCAGGAATTCATTCATGTTGTCGGTATACCCTGCCGCAATCAGCACAAATTGTCCGCGGTGGTCTTCCATACGTTTCAGCAATGTGTTAATGGCCTCGGCACCAAATTGGTCATGGCCGCCCATGTTGAGGGCATACGCCTCGTCAACAAACAATACACCGCCCATGGCTTCATCAACCAATTGGGCCGTTTTAATGGCGGTTTGCCCCGAATAACCGGCCACCATGCGTTCACGGTCGCATTCAACCAAATGGCCTTTTTCAATCAAACCAAGCGACTTTAAAATTTTTGCGTATATACGCGCCACGGTAGTTTTACCGGTACCGGGGTTGCCCGTAAACACGCTATGCAATGAAAATTTGTTCATAGTGTCTTTACCGATTTCGCGGTAGTATTTCACCAGCTTTACCTGTTCGTTTATTTCGTTCTTAACGGTTTCAAGCCCCGTTAACGCGTTCAGTTCATTTAACGCATCACGCAACAAAGGTGTGTCAATTTTCAAATCGAGTTCTTTGTGCAGTTTGGCGGTAAACATGCGTTCCACATCGGCCAATGTAATGGTCGACATGTCTTCGGCCGAAATAGAGGCCATGTCGGGCGATTTCATGAGGCGCAAACCCATGTTCATTTTGGCTTCATCAACTACACCCAGGGCCATACGTGCGTTGCCAAATGATTTGTTGCGCGCGCGGTATGCCTCGGTAATTTCACGTTCCAAAAACGCGTACGCCTCGTCTTTTATATTAAGTTTTTTGTTTTTCAATCCTAACCGTACAATGGCCATCAGTTCGTCAGGCATGTAATCATCAAAATGGAAATAATGATTGAAACGTGACTTTAACCCGGGGTTGGAATTCAGGAACCCGGTCATTTCTTTTGGGTAACCGGCTACAATTACAGCCAGGTCGCCTTTTCCATC
This sequence comes from Flavobacteriales bacterium, assembly GCA_035628535.1. Lineage (GTDB taxonomy): Bacteria > Bacteroidota > Bacteroidia > Flavobacteriales_D > UBA2798 > DASPJQ01. The sequence goes on from DASPJQ010000412.1 coordinate 6,458, forward strand.
GCTCATTTCCTTCATCACAATTTCAATTACCTCGCGCCCAAAATCTTTTGAATCATCATCGCCACGGTGCAATGAATAGGCTTCGTCAATAAAAAGGATTCCGCCACGCGCCTTATCAATCACCTTTTTTACTTTTGGAGCGGTTTGCCCAATGTATTCGGCAACCAGGTCGGCACGGTCAACTTCAACTACATGGCCTTTGGTTACCAACCCCATGGCCTTGTATATTTTTCCAAGTATGCGCGCTACGGTGGTTTTTCCTGTACCGGGATTACCCGTTAATACAGCATGCAAACTTATTTTTTCATTTTCCTCAAAGCCTTTTTCTTTACGCAGTTTGACAAAATTCAGGTAATTGACATAATCATTGATTTTGGTTTTGATGTTATCCATACCAATGAGTTCGTTCATTTCAGCCAACAACCCCTGCAAATCCTTTTCATTGCCTGCACTGCCATCGCTTATGCGCGATCCTTTGCCCATGTCTTTGGTGGTAAACAATTCAGCATCGCCTTCAATAAACTCATCGGCCACTTCAAAAGGTACCACTGCAATGAGCGTATTCATGAAAAGGATTTCAACCGTGTATTTGTTGTTTGCCCAGGTTCCTCCTTTTGAGGACCCCCATCCCGAACAAATAATTTTTTCCTTGCCTTTGAATACAAACACTTCGCTGGTTGACCCTTTAAATTGGTTCTCGTCATTAAAAAAATTAAAAATCAATTCGGTATTGAAATCGTGGTCAAGTTTCGATTCCATGGTCACTTCGGCCCACAAATAACGTGTATCCGTACCTTTGAATGTTGTATAATATTTACGCTGGTCAATGGGCGGCTCATTGGTATCGGCCTCAAATAAATTCACTTTCGTGATTTTAAAAAACGGGTTATGTGTTTCGGTAACGGCCTCTTCGTCTTCCACGTAAAACTTAAGCGAACCGGCTACTTTTCCGTCAATGTGCGCTACCCATTCATATTCGCCACGTGTCCAGAAAACACCGGCACCTGCGTTTCCCCAACCCTCGCGCACAAAACCGATGTTTTCCTCCTTAAGCACTTTTTTGTCAACGCTGATGTCACAAATTTTATTGGGCGTACGGCCTTCGAGTTTGTTGCACGTAAGCAGAATTTTACAATTCCAGTCCTCCTCATCGAAAAGTTTATTGTAGAAACTAAATTCGCAATAGAGGTAACCTACTTCAACACGGTTGAACACCCTGCGGTATTTTTTTTTGCCATCACCAAGCCATTCGGTATCGCAATATGTATGCAGTTCCTTGAACTTCCAGTTTATAAAATCGGCAGCATTGGGGTTGTTGTCATGACGTCCCATATTCAAAAGTTTTACCTTGTGAATATATAAAAATAATCATTGCGTTCTTGAACACTTATTCGACAGGGAAAAGGCTTAACAATTTGGTTAATTCCTCGCCTTTTTCGGGCGAGCCCGACTTTTCATATGCAGTAACCAGGTTGGCTATCATGCGTTTTATGATAATGAGGTTATTGCATGGGTAAAAAAACGATTCGTGCGGCTCAACATTCAATTGTTTTAAAAACTGCTCAATTTCCTTGCGGTTGAATATACTGCCTCTACTAAACGGATTTATATAAAAAAGTACTTCTTCATGTTTTCCCTCATGAATGCGTATGATATTGAAGCGGTCCATGTAGGCCAATACAAAATGGTTGGGTAAGTTAACCCCGTACACCGGTATTTCAAGTTGCTGGCATATGAGGGAGTAAATAATGGAAAGACTTAACGGATTCCCTTTTCCCGTATCCAGTACAATGTTCAGGTATGAGTTTTGAGGTGCGTGGAAATTTTTTTTGTTTGCGCTCAAACCGTATATATCAAACAATATATGGTTGATGATGCGTATTTGCTCAAAAGCGGTAAGGTTTTCATTCAGCTCCAGCCATATATCATGTTTCATTTGCTGGATGCGTTTTTTTACACGTGATTCATCCAGGTCGGGGTAATGGTAACGGTTTATGATCATGCAGCCTTCCAGCAAATCATTGGCGCCATTGTCAATCCATACCTCCAGTTTCATGCGTACTGAATTGAACTGGATTTCATGGATAAGTTTTTCAATGCGCGTTTGAAATATCAATCCGTAATCGGTAGTTTCCCATTCATTTTCCAATACTGGAATTACTTCAGGTCCCATAGCCAGGAGTTGCCCTTTTATTTGTGCATAAATGGCATCATCCGGATCATCCATAAGGCTAATCATTGCTTTTACCTGGGCGCGATCGATCATTGGCAGATTAATCTTTATTTAAACGGGGAAAGCCCTGTTTTAGTTCGTGTTAAAGGTACGAACCCGAGGGGTAAAATGCCTGGCTCAAAGCAATATGTATCAACAATCAGGCTGTTAATCCTCAACGTTATAAGCAAGAAAAAACGCATTTTGACTTGTGACGAATACTTTGGCCCGCAATGTATTGCCAGGATTAACCCCGGCATTGAAAGTGAAAAATAAGGTTAAATTATGCTTTTCACTTCAATCGTTTGCCCGCGGCAAAAAATTCTACTGAATTTGTTGGGTTAATGCATCCAGTAGGTTGCCAATACGGTTTTCCATTAAGGCATGATAATTTTTACTGTATTGTTTTTTATAACGGTTCGCTATAATGGCGCAAACAGTACAAGCTTTATGTCCCAGTAAACCTGCAAGACCATAAAGGGCCGAAGTTTCCATTTCATAATTGGTGAGTTTTAGGCCGTTCCACTCAAAAGAACTGAATAAAGCATTCAGGTTGGCATTAGCGGGTTCAAGGCGTAAAACACGCCCCTGCGGACCATAAAACCCATTAGCGGTAGCAGTTATACCTGTATAATGACCTTTTGCCAATAAGTTAAACAATGTGCTGTTGGCGCGCACGGCATAAGGCGGATTGAGCGCAGGTGACCAATCGGTATGTTTTTTAAAGGCCTCGCAAAGTTCATCCTCATCGCTTTCATAAGCTGTTTTGTAAAAAGGCAAAACTCCGTCAAAACCAATTGCGTATTGCGAAACTACAGCTGAGTCAACCGGAATGTCGGGCTGCAATGAACCCGATGTACCAAGGCGGATTATATTCAGCGATTTTTTTTCAGGTTTTATTTTTCGGGTAATAAGATCAAAATTTACCAGTGCATCAAGCTCATTCAATACAATATCAATATTGTCAGGGCCAATCCCGGTTGACAAAACAGTAAGCGGCTTATTGCGGTAAACCCCGGTATGCGTAATAAACTCGCGGTTGCTTACCTTATGGTCAATGCGGTCAAAGTACTTTGAAACTTCAAACACACGGTTTTGGTCACCTACCACAATAATGGTTCCGGCAATTTGTTCAGGCCGCAGGTTCAAATGATAAATGGCGCCTTCGGGCGTTACAATTAGCTCGGATGACTCGGCCAGAGATTGACTTGAGTTGATGGAGATGTTACGCATTTTTTAACACTTAAAACATTTAAGGACACTTTAGAAGATTACTTATGTGTTCTTAAGTGTTTTATTCAATTATTTATTATCGAGGCTACCAAATACCGATTTCAAAATGTCCGTTACCCTCGCAACAGGATCTTTACGGATTTTTAATTCTTCTTCGGCAATCAGCGTAAATAATCCTTGCATAGCACGTTTGGTCACATAATCTTCCAGGTCAGGATTTATTTTTTCTCCTCCTGAAAGCGCAGTAAGCGCGTTGTATTTGTTGATGATGGGTTCCCAATATTTGGTCAGTTCCACTTTTTGAATGGCTGCTGAAACTTTTGGTTTGAAAGCGGTATACAACGAAGCCGAAGTTTTGTCTTCAAGGTATTTTGTGGCAGCGTTGTCGTTACCCTTTAAAATTGCGAACCCGTCTTGTACAGTCATGCCGGTAATAGCATTGGTAAAAATAGGCTTGGCCTCTTTAGCGGCTTCTTCGGCAGCACGGTTAAGCGTAAGCACAAATTTATCAACCTGGGGTTTAAACCCAACCGCTTCCACTTTTTCTTTTACTTTAATGGCGTCAGGAGGAAATGGAAGAGCAATTTTCGCGTTTTTAAAAAATCCATCGGTTGTCGAAGCACCGGCCGAGGAATGGCCTGTTCCAACCACCAGGGCTTCTTTTAGGCCGGCAATTACCTGCTCATTGGTCAACCCCTTTTCGGTATTGCTGCCCGAATTTAAAACCTGGTTTGCTCCACTCGTAATTTCGTCAACGGTGCAGCCAATTAAAACAATGGCGAATACAGCCGGAAAAATGAATTTTGTCTTCATAAAAAATTTGTGTTTGGTTAAATTTATGCAAATTGGTAATACGCAATCATTAATTTTACGGTATTAAGCAGAAAGCATGCCATTTGACGGCCGGCCCCCGTTAAATAGGAAGGATACCACGTTTAATAAAACCCGTAACCGCCAGGTGGTTATTGCGTAATTTTAGCCTGAATGTTCAGTAAAAGCAATTGATAATGACTGCATATGCGAATGAACAGGAAAGTATAAGGTGAAATTTATCAGGAAAATAAGGGCTTTTTTCAAGCGTACCAAATGGTGGTGGCGGGGCGCCTTTATTATTTTTCTTGTATGGTATATTTTCTGCCTCCCGTCCGTACTTTTCAACGATCCTACCTGCACGGTGGTTAAGGACAGGGAAGGGCAAATACTGGCTGCACGCATTGCCGATGACGGGCAATGGCGGTTTCCACACAATGCGCATGTTCCTGAAAAATTCAAAAAAGCGATTATTCAATTTGAAGACCGCAGGTTTTACAGCCACTGGGGTGTTAGCCTGCGCGCTGTTGCACGCGCCATGAAACAAAACATCAATGCTGGTGAAGTGGTAAGTGGCGGAAGTACCATTACCATGCAGGTGATACGCATGATGCGCAAAAAAAAATCGCGGGGTATATTTACAAAAATAGTTGAAGCTTTAATGGCTACGCGCCTTGAGTGGCGGTTGGGTAAGGAAGAAATTTTGGCATATTATGCATCCAATGCACCAATGGGTGGTAATGTGGTGGGGTTGGACGCTGCTGCCTGGCGTTATTTTGGGCGTACACCCGACCAGCTTACCTGGGCCGAAAGCGCAACACTGGCCGTATTGCCCAATGCGCCTTCACTTATTTTTCCAGGTAAAAACCATAAAAAATTATTGGCCAAGCGAAACCGTTTGTTAAAAGGCTTGTATGAAAAAGGCGAGATGGATAAAACCACATACGAACTGGCCCTGTCAGAACGGCTGCCTGAAAAGCCTCCGCACTTACCTAAGCTGGCCAAACACCTGACCGAAAAATTAATTCAACAAAAAAACAAAGGGCAAAGTACTGTTACCACCATTGACAAAAACATGCAACAAAAGGTGAAAAACATTGTTGACATGCACAACAAGCGGTTAAGCATGACCGGTATACACAATGCTTCAGTACTGGTAATTGATACGAAAACTGGCGAAGTGCTTTCATACATTGGCAATACTGATGACGAAACAGACGGTGAACACGGTTGTGATGTGGATGTGATACAGGCCCCGCGCAGCTCAGGAAGCATATTGAAACCGTTTTTGTATGCAGCCATGATTGAAGAGGGTTCTATTACGCCCGACCAATTGGTGCCTGATGTTCCTTTGCACTTGACCGGATATGTTCCCAAAAATTTTTCGCAAAATTACGATGGGGCAGTACCGGCATCGGCTGCGCTTGCGCGTTCACTAAATATTCCATCGGTACGCATGTTGCAGCAGTACGGTATTGTAAAATTTCACCGCCTGCTAAAAAAAGACGGGTTGAGCACTTTATCAAAACCGGCAAGTCATTACGGACTATCCTTGATACTTGGCGGTGCCGAAACAACCGTGTACGATCTGGGAAAAATGTATTATGACCTCGCGCAACCGTTGTTGAAACGTGAATTGTATCCCGAAGTGCATTACATTAAAAACAAAAAAACGGCAATGCGAAAGCCTGTTTTTTCAGCCGCTACAAGTTGGGTAACGTTAAAAGCATTGCTGGCTGTTACGCGACCCGAAGGTTCGTCAAACTGGTGGACATTTGCCAGTTCTCAAAAAGTGGCCTGGAAAACCGGTACGAGTTTCGGTTTCAGGGACGCCTGGTCGGTTGGTATTACGCCAAATTATGTGGTGGCCGTTTGGGTGGGCAACAGCGATGGTGAGGGCCGACCCGGTTTAATTGGCATACAGGCCGCAGCGCCTTTAATGTTTGATGTGTTCAATGCGCTGCCTAAATCGGCTTGGTTTATCAAACCCGGTAAAGGTTTTGAATACTACGAAGTGTGCAATCAAAGCGGTTACCGCGCCAATGACTTATGCCCTGAACATACCCGTAAATTGTTGCCCGAAACGGCCGAACACGTTGGCGTATGTCCATTCCACGTTAGTGTTCAATTGGACAAATCCAAAAAATACCGGGTAACCAGCGAGTGTTACGATCCGGCCGATATGGTGGAAGAAACCTGGTTTGTACTGAGCCCGCTTATTGAACATTATTACAAAAAGAAGTTCCCGTTTTACAGGGAATTGCCCCCTTATAAAGAAGGCTGCGCGGGGGACAAACCCGGGGAGAACATGGCCATTGTGTACCCGAAAAAGCCCAGTAAGATATTTATACCCGTAGGACTGGACGGCACACGGGAGAAAGTGATTTTTGAATTGACCCACCGCGACCATAATGCTATTGTATACTGGCACCTTGACGATGAATTTGTGGGGTCAACCCAGGACATTCATCAAATGGAATTATGCCCGCCTGCGGGAAAGCATAGGTTAACGGTTATGGATGAGCACGGGGAAAAAATATCGCAATATTTTGAGGTGTTGGATAAGGTTGAATAGCTCACGGGTTTATCCGTGAGAAAAATTGATACCTTGCCGTTTTTCGTCCTTCTTTGTTCGTTGCATTTTGTCGTGAAAATATTATTTAACCAGGTATTCGAATTTTATCCCTGTTATTTTCTCATAATTTTCACCCACGGCCAGCATATCATCATCGCCCTTTTCATAAAAAAAGCGTACGATAAAATTGGTTGAACCGGAATTTGTTTTGAGTTTTTTTAGCACCTCAAGCATACATATAACGGACGAAGAACTTACGTAATCAAAATCCATAACAACAGTAAACTCTTTTATACCTTTCAGGTCAAGACGGCTGTAAACCTCGTCATAAAACTTGCGTGCGTTTTCAGGATAGGATTTTCCGGTAATGGAAAGTGTGCAGGATTGGGCGGTGAATTTAACCGTAGGAGTGTTTTTCCCTTCCGATATGATGAAATCGCCCATACGTGTTTAAGCGCCAGCGCGGTCAATTTTCACTTCAACCGAAAAACACGAAAGGTCTTCGTTTATTTTTTCGGTACGGTAGTTGAGTTTGTTTTTTGATTTCATGGCCATTGTAATAAAACCTAAACCCGCACCGCCCTTGCTTGAAATCACGCCATTGGTCAATACCTCCATGTAAAGGGCTTTTACCTCCTCTTCGGTATAACTGTTAATTTGTTTGATTTTATCTTCAATATAGGGCCAGATATCGTTCAGAATGATATTGCCAAATGTAACCAGGTATTCTTTTTCGTCCTGGGCAATAATAACAAATGATGATTGGTTGTCCAGCTCATCGCGTACACCGTGCAAACGGATGTTTTGCAAGCCTTCAACCAGAATGGAGAACATTTTTTTTACGGTGCCTTTTTTATCACCCATGCTCAACATAGTCTCCTCAACACTGTTGGTAATGGAGTTAACCAGGTCCTGGCTGAACTCACCAAAATGGGAAACTATAATTTTTAGTTTTGAAGTACGGCTATATTCACTGTATATCTCCTGATATTGCGAATGACAAACTTCAACTGCTTTGGTCGGTGCAAGGCTCATCTAACCATCTTAATTGCCCGAAAGTTACGAAAAAAACATACGAAGGGTTACAATTTTAACACCCTAAATCGTTACTTTTTAACTTTGAATTGTTGGTATTGTGTCGACCAAACCTATAAAAAAACAGACAAATACAATTCGGCTGCATAATTTAAGCCTTTGACTTCGACCATGTTAAGTTTTGAACCAGTAAAGTTGACCCCTACTTGTGTGAGCTTGTTTTTAAGGAACATTGTTTGAATCCCAAACCCCAAATTAAACCCATAGCCGGTATAACTTGTTTTTTGCGGAAGGTAGCCCTGGTAGTTAACCAAGAGGCTGTAAGTTGATCCTTCAATGTTTACCTCGTTTTTGAGGGCCCGCTGCACGTACAAGACCGGGGCCAGTTCTACAAAAAAATCATTGCGGGCATTGATTTCATTGCGCAACTGCAGTCCCGCTTTGATCCAGGTCCTGCGTTCAATCCCGCTAATACTTTCGGTTTTAATAATATCATCGCCCGAGGGATTACTTGGATTGGTGGCTGAAAGGGTAAATATACCGGCCGTAGTAAGCTTGGTAAAAGAACCGTTTAAAATCAGGTTCACATCAGGCAGCATATACATTACGTTTAACCCAGCCCCTATTCCAAAATTATAAATCATGGGTGAAGGATATTCAGCAAGGGTAAAATTGTAATTGGTTTTTGCATAAAGCTCGCTTTTAACTGTTGGGTAAGCCAGCAACTCAATAAGCCCGAACGGTTCATTGTAACCTCTGAAAAAATTAGCCTGTTTACCAAAGTCCTTCAACCCGTTGGCGTTTATACCGAAAAAAAGCGAACGGGTGGGTTCAAAATCGGCTGCTGGCGCTGGTGTTTCCTCATCCTGTGCGCGCAAAGTGGTTGTACTACCAAACAGGATAAAAAAACTTAAAATTGTTGATTTGGTTAAATAGTTCTTAAACATGTACCCAATTATTTATTACTTTCAGGACAAATAAATCAAACAAATATGGGACTTTTTAATAAACTAAAGAACGAATTTATTGATATTATTGAGTGGCTTGATCCCACCAATGATACGGTTGTTCATAGGTTTGAACGCTACCAGAATGAAATCAAGAATGGTGCAAAATTGACCGTGCGCGAATCACAGCAGGCGGTATTTATCAATGAAGGCGAACTGGCCGATGTGTTTAAACCGGGAATGTACGAGTTGAAAACCGAAAACATGCCGTTGCTTTCAACCC
>DASPJQ010000413.1:0-5219 GCA_035628535.1 Flavobacteriales bacterium
TTATTGGCAGAGGTGTATTTTTCGGCATTTTCCACCGGGTTTAATTGCGTTTTATCAATAACAATGCCTGCATCGGGTATAAGAACCATTGATTCGAGTGGTGATGGAATATTGGCTATAAATACATGGAATTTAAAATCCACCACTTCGTTCAGGTTTTCTGATGCCGTATCCATTGGTTCGGCCTGCGTAGTAGTATCAACTTCCTGGGTTTCCTCGGCTTTTTTTTCACCGCAAGCCGCCAGCAAAACAAGAGACAAGCATAATGCGCTTAATTTCAGGCTGATAGTTTTCATAAGTTGATTATTTGGGTATACAAATATACGAGTAAAATAACCAGGCGGGTTTAGCACCTGCTAATTAATTTAAAAGGTGATGTTAATAGCCACAGCATCGCCATGAAGTGTTCCCGTTGCAACTGCATCACATGCACCGCTTCCAAAATCAAGGTTTCGTTCGGCCAGGCCATTTGGTTCAATGGTCATTTGGCCGCTTACCACCTGCCCACACAGGGCTTTAACCGTTAGCGAAGCGCCCGTTACAATTGTACACACACCTGTTCCACCGCTACGACCGCTTATGTTCATGGTACCTGTAACAGAAAATTCATCGTCATCGGCCGTAATGGTTGCAGCGCCTGTAGTCCACGTGAGTGCATAATTTCCTGAAAGGGTATAAAAATAACTGGAGTCGGGAGCGGTTATTTTAAGCGAATTGGGTTTTAAATAATAACCTGTTGAGGTGGTTACAATGGTAAAGGTGCTGCTGTAATTGCAGCCGTTCACATAAAAAGCATCAAAATAAACGGTACTGGTGCTGCCGGGTGTTGAATAATAACCGTTTTGATATATAATAAGTTTACCGCTACGGTTGCGCCCTGTAGGAGATGGGCAACCGGGAGAACTAAAATCTACAATGAGGGAACGTGGGGTACCCAGGGTGTCGGCAGTCAATACGGCACAAGACAAAAAAGTGCGTATACCCGGGGTAGTTAGGTTGGCTTCGTGTGCCGCAAAAAATGCTTCGAACAAGGCGTTTTGGGCGTTGGCCACATCCTCAATAAGTGTCGTATCGGTATCATTGTTTCTATCCGATTTTCGGCATCCCGAGAGAGTGGCAACCAGGAGAAGTGTGATGACTAAAAAACGCATTGTACAAATATAAGACTTCGGTTACTTGTTTTACAGCAAAAAGCCAAAAAATTCAACCCTTACACAATGATATTCTGACCGGTTCTACATTTTCAAGGGTTTTTATGCCCTGTTGCATGTGCTTTTTGCACAGGTATTCCTGTTCGGTTTGGCCGGGAGTTGGCAGCAACAAGCATGGTTTTTCAAGGGTGTACAAGTCCATAATGCTTGAGTACCCGCTACGGCATATGACTACTTCGCTTTGGTTGATAACATGGGCCAGTTCTTTACCATGCAAAAAATCATGTATTTGTATATTATTAAGAGTGCTGGCGGACACATCGGGTGAAAAAACACCGCGTATGACAACCGCTGGTTTTTTTTTGTTTTTGAGAAATTCAATAACGCTGGATTCAAATAAGGAACGTTGTTTTTCGGGGCCGCTTATAACCGCGCAATATGCATAACGCTGTGGTAAGTTGTTTTTTTCCAGTACTGATAACGTACCAATGTAGGTACAATTTTTGTCGGCCAAAGGCGGATGCGATAATTCACCTGCTAAATTCAAATCCCCTGCGGTATCAGGTATCCATATTTCATTAAACGGATCAATAAGCGAACGTATTTTTGTGTTAAGTCTTCCTTCAAAAAAAGGCGCTTTCAGGTGAAGCTGATGCGTCATAAAAATACTGTGCACGTTTTTGTGATAAAAACCATAACAATTATCGCTTATAACCAGGTCGGCATGGTTGGTTGTGAGGTGTTTTTTAAGCCAGTTGTTTTCATGCTGTATTGAACCGAATATTTTTTTTCGTTGCATCAGCAGGGCAAACCAAAGTTGGCTATGTTTTGGGTAAACAAGTTCAGCATGTTCAAGATCATAAATTTTTAGTTCCGGAAAACGCTTTTTAAGGTAAGCAAAGGCCATTCCTGAACTCACAATTTCAACTGTGTTCCGGTTCCTGGTCAACATTTCAATAAGTACGCTGCTGCGGCTGGCGTGTCCCATGCCCCAGTTGAGCACGCCAAACAAAATTCTTTTTCCGCTGATTTCTGGAACAGGCACGTTTGTGTTTACTTTGCAATGTTAAGATATGGGAAAAAACAAACTGGCCCACTTTGCCGAGCTCAAAACGTTTCACAATGTGGTTGAGGCCCCGGGCCATGAATGGTATACGCAGGCACACCCGGTTAAAGGCAACTGGCGTACCACTGTTTTTGCCAATTCAAATCCGCTGGTGCTTGAACTGGGGTGCGGTAAAGGCGAATATACCGTGGGCCTGGCCCGTAAGTTCCACGGCAAAAATTTTATAGGAGTTGATATAAAGGGGGCCCGCATGTGGCGTGGCGCCAAAACCACCGTTGAGGAAAACCTGTCAAATGCCGCTTTCTTACGCACCCGCATTGATTTCATAACCGCTTTTTTCGGTGCAAATGAAGTGGATGAGATCTGGCTTACGTTTAGTGATCCCCAGCCCCTGGAGGCCAAGGCCCGTAAGCGGCTTACTTCACCTTTGTTCATGGAGCGATACAAAAAAATAATGAAAACGGGTGGAATTGTTCACGTGAAAACCGACAGTGATATTTTATACCACTATACGCTTGAACAAATTGCCGCTTACGGTTATGCATTGCTTGTTGAAAGCAATGATCTATACCATGCAACCATTTCAAAATTTGATGCCGATACCCGGGAAATACTGGAAATTCGTACGCATTACGAAAACATTTTTCTCAAACAGGGTAAAACCATTAAATACATTAAGTTTAGCATTTAGGGCTTGTTTCCTCTTTCAATCCATGAAAGGACTTCTTTTGAATAATCGTTGCAGGGCTGGCAAAACAGTACCAGCGATTTGTCAAGGATAAACGCAAGTTTTTTATACGCTATAAAATCGCGGAGCTGGTTTTTGAAAAGAACCAAAAACGCATGGGTTTGTTCGCGCGCATAGGCTTCAAGTTTTTGAAGGGCCATGGTTTCAAAATCGGCCAGGCGTTTTTCAAGCGCCTGGAGTTTTTCCCAATCGGCAATGGTTAAGTTGGCCCGCTGCACGTTTGAGTGATGGTTGTAAAATGAGTCCAGTTCATTCTTATAAGCTTTTAATGTTTCGGTGTGTTTCCGCACAAGATCAAGGTAATCTTTTTTAAAATTTATGGTGAAGGGGTGGTATTTCTGAATGGTATCCATGTTCACCATACCATGGTTTTGCTGAGTAAGACCGGTAAGTGGAATAAATAATAAGCTTACGAAATTGTTTTTCATTCTCCAACAACGCAATGCCTGTAAGCCATATTGCAACCGGCAGATAACAAAAATCCCCGCTTTGAGGGCAGGGATTTTACTATGGGAAAAGGCAAGATTATTTTTTCTTTTCTGGCGCTTTTGCAGCAGGTGCGGCAGGCGCAGCGGCAGGTGTGGCACTGGCAGCAGGCGTAGCGGCAGCAGCGGCCGGCTCTTCAACGTTACGGGTTACCTGTACTGAAACAACGTACGATGAAGCGTTATCAAGGAAAGTCAACCCTTCAACCTTTAATTCACGCACACGCACACCGTCACCAATGTTTAAATGGTCAATGGCAACGTCAATGGTGTCGGGTAAATGCTTGGGAAGACCCAAAACAGTAAGTTTACGGAAGTTCTGGATAAGGCGTCCGCCTTTTTTAACACCTTCGGCAGCCCCGGTCAGTTTAACCGGAATCTGGAATTTCACTTTTTTATCTTCTGCGATTTCAAGAAAATCAACGTGAACCAGGCGGTCGTTTACCGGGTGGAACTGGATGTCCTGTACAATGGCCCGGTGGTCTTTGCCACCAACGGTCAATTTCACTTCATAGGCATCGGACGACCAGATCATTTTTGATAGGTCAAGTTCTTTTGCTGTAAAGTGAATTTGTTCTTTGCCGCCATAAATTACGCACGGTACGTTACCGCTTTTGCGAAGGGCCGCAGCATCTTTTTTCCCTACGTTCGTCCTAAGCGAACCGCTCAATGATACTGATTTCATGTTGTTTTATTTTTTTAGTTTAATTAATTTACCTTTTTTTGTTCACCGTATCCGGTTATGTTAATCAGAGTGTGTGGTTAGTTGGTGTGTTTAATGTTTGTTGTTTTTGTTCGTTCAAAAAATATTAGTTGTGCCGTTACGCTTCTTGTTTTGTATTTAACGTCCGGTGTCTCTTTGTCTATTTTACGCAACGATAAAATGCGAACTGATTGACTGCAAATTCTGCAGGCGCGAAATCACATCGGCAAACAAGCCGGCAGTGGTAAGCACTTTAATTTTATCGCTTTTACGCTGTAAGGGTATGGTATCGGTCACAATCAACTCGGTAAGGCCCGATTTTTCAATTTTATCAATCGCATTTCCTGAAAGTACCGGGTGTGTGCACATGGCCCGTACTGAAACGGCCCCGTTTTCAAGCATCAAATCGGCAGCTTTGCACAATGTACCTCCCGTATCGCACATGTCATCAACAATGATCACGTTTTTGCCTTTCACATCGCCAATCACGGTCATGTTTTCAATTTCATTGGCCTTTTTACGCTGCTTGTAGCATATGGCCAATTCGGCATTCAGGTATTTGGCATAGGAATTGGCGCGTTTTGTTCCGCCTGTATCGGGTGCGGCCATAACCAGGTTCTGCAATCCCAATGTTTGAATATGCGGCAGGAAAATAGAGGAAGCGTATAAGTGGTCAACCGGTACTTCAAAAAATCCCTGAATCTGGTCGGCATGCAAATCCATTGTAATGACCCTGTGTACACCGGCAGCTGTAAGTAAATTGGCAACCAGTTTTGCCCCAATGGCAACGCGTGGTTTGTCCTTACGGTCCTGGCGGGCCCATCCAAAATATGGAATTACAGCAATAATTTTATTGGCGCTGGCGCGTTTTGCTGCATCAATCATGAGCAAAAGCTCCATAAGGTTTTCAGTAGGAGGCATGGTTGACTGAACCAGGAAAACATCCTGGCCGCGTACAGTTTCTTCAAACGATGGGCAAAACTCACCATCGCTGAAACTTGAAACCACTACATTACCGAGTGAAAGACCGTAGTTTTTTGCGATCTTGCCTGCCAAATCGGTAGTG
>DASPJQ010000414.1:0-3169 GCA_035628535.1 Flavobacteriales bacterium
AATGCTTTATCATTATATGCGTGCTCTTCAAATCCTTTATCAATGAATAAATGACGTTTGACCCTGCGCATTATATCCAGCACTTCGTCTGAAGCAATTCCACGCGAAGCAAGGGCATCAACCATGCGCTTGCGCATCCCGGCATATTTAGGTTCTTCATTCATAACAATCATAAAGATGACATCCAGGTGTTGAAAATAAATTCAATTTATAAGCCCCTGCTTGCACAGGCACAATATTTTTACACAAAAGTTATTCAATTATGCTTAAAATAGCGGTAGTAGGAGCGGGGCATCTGGGTAAAATTCATATCAGGCTTATAAAGGAATTAAATGATATATATGAGTTGGTTGGGTTGTACGATGCCGATACGGCTGTTAGTAAAAAAGTGGAGGAGGAGCTAGGTGTAAAATCATTTGTTTCGCTTGATGAATTACTTGAAAAAGTGCAGGTGGTTGACGTGGTAACACCCACCGTTTCACATCATGAAACCGCATCACTGGCGCTTAAAAAATTCAAACATGTATTTATTGAAAAGCCGGTTACCGAAACCATTGAGCAGGCAAAAAATCTCTTGTTGCTCGAAACGGAGGCCAATGTAAAGGTACAGGTTGGGCATGTGGAACGGTTTAATCCTGCTTTTATCAAAGCCTCAACGTATATAAGTAACCCGTTATTTATCGAAACGCATCGCCTGGCGCAATTTAACCCACGGGGAACCGATGTTTCGGTAGTGCTTGATTTAATGATTCACGACCTTGATATTATTTTGAGCGTTGTGAATGCCAATATCCGGAAAATAAGTGCAAGCGGTGTAGCAGTAGTGAGTGACACACCCGATATTGCCAATGCCCGCCTGGAGTTTGACAACGGTTGCGTAGCCAACATTACTTCGAGCCGTATTTCACTCAAAAACATGCGCAAATCACGTTTCTTTCAACGCGATGCGTATATCAGCATTGATTTTCTTGAAAAGACTTCCGAAATTGTGCAAATGGCCGAGGATGATGGAACCGATCCGTTTGCTTTAACACTTGATTTGGGAAAAGGGAAACCGCGCAAAAAAATAGTGTATAATAAACTTGATATTGAGCAAAGTAACGCCATAAAGGAGGAGCTTCGTGCGTTGGCCGATTCCATTAACCAGGACAATAAGACAAAAGTCTCATTATCAGACGGTTTTAAGGCGCTTGACGTGGCTTATCAGATTATCGAAAAAATAGAAGCCAAAACAATACCGTTTACGGCAAAATAATTCTTTTACTTTTGCGTTCTCTTTTCGAAACAGGACCAGGACGTGAGAAAAATTTACCCGATTGTATTTTGCGCTATCGTTTTAAATGCATGTAAAAAATGGGACAAGGCCGAACAGGTTCCCTCCTATATTTATATTGATCACATTGATTTATCGGTTAACGCTACACAGGGCACTGCCTCGCATGGCATAATTGATGCCTGGGTATACGTAAACGACCAGGCTGTTGGCGTTTTCAACCTGCCTGCAACTGTTCCTATTCTTGCATCGGGTAACCAAAAAATAACCATTGCCGCGGGAATAAAAGAAGATGGTTTGACCGAACATCGTGCAAAATACCCCCTGTTTCAGCAATTCGTTAAAAACATTGATTTGGTTCCGGGGCAAATTTACAACATGACCGGTGCCGACCAGCCCGTGGTAACCTATTATCCTTCAACTGAAGTTGGTATTTGGTACGAAAATTTTGACGATGCCGCCATTGATTTTAATACAGACCCCAACAGCGAAGCCGGTATAACCTATGTATATGATACCGTGAATTCGTTTGAAGGACCGGGTATGGGTAAAATTGAATTGGGATCGGGCTTTAGTTATGCGCGTGTTATTACCGCGCAAACATTTATTTTACCAAAATTGGGCAATCCTGTTTTTGTTGAACTCAATTACAATACAAACAATACGATGGCTATAGGCATTCAGGCCATTAACGGAACGCAGTTTACCACCCTTGACAATACGGTATTAAATCCCACTAACGGTGAATGGAAAAAAATATATGTGAAACTAACTGAAATTGTGAGCGAGCAAAGCACGGCCGATTCGTTCAAATTTATAATTACGGTTGACAAGGACAGCGGGGTTGATGTCGTGCAGAATTATATTGATAATTTCAAAGTTGTTTATGACAAATAGCCGTTTGAATAAACAATATATCGTTTCATTATTAATTTTTGATTTACTGAGCAGTTGTACTGCATGGATCCTGTTTTTCTGGTTCAGGAAAGTGTATATTGAAAAAACCGAATTCGTTGCCAATACGCGTTTTTATTACGGTATTATCATCCTGCCCATTTTCTGGTTCATTTTATATTTTGGGAGCGGTTATTATAACCGGGTGCTGCGCAAGCATATTTTTCTTGAAATCTCGCATACTTTTTTTGCCTCCCTTTTTGGCGTAATGGTTTTGTTTTTTGTACTCATACTTGACGACAAAGTGATGAGTTATAAGAATTATTACCAGTTGTTCCTCGGGCTTTTTGTCCTGCATTTTGCCATTACGCTTTTTTTCAGGCTTATTATTGTAACCCACCTGGTAAGCCGTGTGCACAGCCGCAAAATCGGTTTCAACACCCTGCTTATTGGGGGTAATACAAATGCCATTCGCATATACAATGAATTGCAAAACATGACCCATTCGGCCGGTAACCGCTTCATTGGGTTTATTTCCATTAACGGGGTTGACCGGCAATTGCTTGATATTGGTCTTACACACCTGGGAAAAGTTTCAAACCTGAATGAAATTTGCCGTAAGTATCATGTTGAGGAGGTAATTATAGCCATTGAATCAAGCGAGCATGACCAGTTAAAAAACATTTTAAATGACCTGGAAATTGACGGCATTACGGTTAAACTTATTCCTGATGTATATGACATTCTTTCGGGGTCGGTGAAAACTACCAGTATTTACGGGACCCCGCTCATTGAAATAAAAAGCGATCCTATGCCGGAGTGGCAAAAATCAATTAAGCGGCTGATTGATATTTTCCTGGCCATAGCCTGCATCATGGTACTTATGCCTTTTTTTATTTTGGTGGCCATTGCCATTAAACTTACTTCGAAGGGGCCGGTGTTTTTTACCCAGCAACGTATTGGATATAAAAGCCGGCCATTTAATATCATTAAATTCCGCAC
>DASPJQ010000415.1:0-4220 GCA_035628535.1 Flavobacteriales bacterium
AAGAAGTTAAATTAACCCGAAAATAAAATCAAACTTCTGACTGCATACTTCTTCAATTATTACTTAGGCTGCCTGAAACTTTCTTCTCAATTCCTCGCCCGACATCAATACCAACACAAATTTAGTAGTACCAATGCGGTAATGTTTGCGTCCAAGAAACGAACGTTTAATGTTGTAACGGTTAGGATTAATGAAACTTGCTTTTTCCTCCAGTATTTCGTCAACCGGGAAATTTACCGGATCAAGTGATTCCAATTGTTCAATTTCAATGCTTGAATCGGTGCATTGGTCCTCGGTGGTAATAAAATGACCGTTTATAAGTTCAAATGACTGATAGTCCAGAAACGCTGGCGACTCCTTTTTCCATTTAAGGCATTGCTCTTCGCCAAAAATCTCAATTAATCTCCTGTCAAGCAACTGCAGGTCGTTAGCGGGGTGGTTGTAGATAAACATAGTTTGTTGTGTTTTGGTTATTTAAATAACGCGTAAAGCTTTGCATTGGGTATAAATATTCCTTTAAGCCGGTATTATGTTTGATTAAATATTCTAAACGTTGGATAAAGAAAAAACAGGGGGAACAATGCCTACCGAAAGTGGTAGGTTTTGGTAATTCATTGTTTGTCAATGTTTTGTTCTGTTCTGCACGCATACAGTGTTTTTTAGGGCGGAATGCGTGCAAAATACGGGCCGTTCACCAGCATTTTCCCAATGGAAACGCAAAAAAAAAATAGTGATTGTGTTTAAACCGGTGAAATACAGTTTATGGCTTTCTATTCGCAACCGAGCTAATTAACAAATAAGTCAAAATATTTAAAGAAGACTTAACCTACATTGGTAAAAATGGGAATAAATTTACTACAAAGATTTTTTTGAAATCCTTGAAGGTCCCGCGGGACCCGAAACCATTAAAATCTAAAAACGTTTTGCTATGCAGTAAAATGAAAATGCTTACCCCTGTGAGATTGATTTTCCTTACAATCTTTTTATTTTTTATTACACCATTTGTTTTCTCCCAAACCATTATCATGAACGAAGTCTCCAATGGCCCATCGGGCAATAAGGAGTACGTGGAATTTGTGGTGGTTGATACCGCAGCGTATTATGACTGCGGGCTATCCACACCACCGTGTATTGACATTCGCGGATGGATATTTGACGACAACAGCGGATACCATGGTGCAGGAGGAGTTGCTGCCGGGGCCGTTCGTTTTTCATTTGATCCATTATGGTCATGTGTTCCGCTTGGCACAATAATTTTGATTTATAACGATGCTGATCCCAATGCTGATGTTCCTGCAACCGATCTTTCATTGGGCGATGGCAACTGTCGTATTGTAGCTCCCATTAGCAGTGCGCTTTTTGAGTTAAACCTTACCACTCCCGGGGCTATTGCCTGCTCATATCCTTCAACAGGGTGGACATCAGGTGGGGCATGGTCAAGCACCCTTTTGGCCAACGCTGGTGATTGCGCCCGCATTGTAGACCTTGCCGGTTGTGAAGTGTTTTCAGTTTGCTGGGCCAGTTGCTCAACCAGTACGCTTATTTATTTCAGCAGCGCGGGCAGTGGAACCGACAATGTATGGTATTTTAATGATGGTGACCCGAACGACCAGGTAAACTGGAGCGAAGGGTGTACCGACCCGGGGGCATGTGGTTCAAACCAGCAAACCCCCGGCTCAGCCAACAATTCCGCCAACGCGGCTTACATTGCACAATTCAACAACGGTTGTACGCCTATTGCACCTGTATCTTCATCAATTGCCTCTTTCACAAATGCAGGTTGTACCTGTGATGGAACGGCAACTGCAGCTGCTTCAGGCTCCATAGCCGGATATACATATGAATGGTACGATTCAGGTTTTGTATCCATTGGTCAATCGGGTGCAACTGCAACAGGTTTGTGCGCGGGCACCTATTATGTTGTTGCAACGTCTTCAATAGGCTGTGCCGATACATCCTCGGTTATCATTACCTCGGGAGGTACGGCCCCTGCGGTAAACGTGTCAGCATTCCCTTCAGCAACCATTTGTGCCGGTGATACAACTGTATTGACCGGTAGCGGGGCGGTTACATATACCTGGACCCCTGCAACTGGCCTCAGTTCCGCCAGTGGTACTTCGGTTGATGCATTTCCTTCGGGAAACACCACCTACATTGTAACCGGTACCAATGCATCGGGTTGTTCTGATACCGCTTCAATTTCCATCACCGTTAATCCCTTGCCCGTTATAAATATTCCTCCTGTTCCGGATGTATGCGAAAATCTTGCCCCTTTCCTTGTGGGAGCAACACCCTCAGGCGGCAATTGGAGCGGCACAGCCATAACAGCAGGCGGTATGTTTGATCCGTCCGGATTGAGCGGAAGCAGTTCAACCGTTACGTATACGGTAACCAACAGCAACGGCTGTACGGCCAGCAGTTCAACGATTATTAACGTAGATGCTTTACCCGTTATAAATTTTACACCTCCCGGCATATTATGCGATGGTGATGCCCCTTTGAATTTAACGGCCTCACCAACGGGCGGTACATGGTCTGGTACAGGCATTACCGATGGATCATTGGGCACATTTGATCCGGCTGTTTCCGGTGCGGGTACGTTTGTCATTGATTATACAGTTACCAATGGTGCTTGCATCACAACATCAACGTTGAACGTAACTGTAAGCACGGGTTCTTCGGTTTCCATAACTCCGGCAGGGCCGTATTGTGAAACGCAAACGGTCGTAACCCTTGGCGCTACGCCTGCTGGTGGAACCTGGTCGGGAACCGGTATTACATCGGGTGGTGTATTTGAGCCCTCGGCAAGCGGGCCCGGAACATACCAGTTTATTTACAATTCAGACAGTTCAGGCTCTTGTGCAAACAGTGACACCATTACCGTTGTGGTCGATTCAAACCCTGCTTTTACCTTAACCCCGGAAGGTCCTTTTTGCGAGACCGAAAGCCCGGTTATACTTGGAGCTTCGCTTGCGGGAGGAAGCTGGTCGGGTACCGGTATTACAAATGCAGCAACAGGCGCGTTTGATCCCTCCCTGGTATCGGCCGGCAGCACTTCGGTAACGTACACCGTTACTAACGGTGCCTGTACAAACGCACAATCAATGACCATTACAGTTGACGATTTTACCGCGGTAGACATTACTGCAGCGGGACCGTTTTGCGATAATGCCGCAGCCATAAACCTTTCAGCCACACCGGCAGGTGGGACCTGGTCGGGCACTGGCATTACCAGCGCAACCTTGGGTACATTTGACCCTTCCACACTGGCCCCGGGAACGTATACGGTAACATACACCTTTACAAATGGGGAATGTACTTCAAGCAATACTACATCCATTACCGTTATGCCCGGAATTAATGTTACAATTGCTCCTCTTGGCCCGTTGTTGTTTTGCGAAGGCAATTCGGTTACCCTGGTTGCTGTTGGAGCAGGTTCAAATACCGTTACCTGGTCAAATGGCACGGTGAGTGATACGCTGATTGCATCGCAACCGGGCAACTATTATGCATGGGCCGATGCAGGTTGCGGGGCTGACACATCGGATGTGTTTGCCGTAAATGTTTTTGTTGTGGATCCTTCCTTTACCCTGGACCCGGCAAGCGGGCAAAATCCGTTAACGGTTACTGTAATCAATACAACTGCAAATACATTTACCTATTACTGGTCGGTTGCCGATACCGTTTACGGCTCAAACAGCGATACATCCATAGTTTATAACGATCCGGGAACATATGCAATCACACTTTATGTTGCTACTACCGATGGATGCATTGATAGCCTAACACAAACGGTTTATGTATATGGGTCATTTGCCTTAACGGTTCCCAATGTGTTTACGCCCAACAGCGATGATATGAACGATGCTTTTTCAGTAGTGGTTGCCGGCATAGGCGAACTAAAGGTAGAAGTATTCAACCGTTGGGGTCAATTAATGACCTCCTATGCCAGTACCACGGTTATTGACGGAACAATTCCCGTTTGGGACGGTATGCACAACGGGCAAAATGCGTCTGACGGCACGTACGGGTATATACTTACCGCAATTGGATTTGAGGGTCAGTCACAAACTGTTCATGGATTTGTAACCCTTATAACAAAGTAAATCAGACCAATTCAATTAATTGATAATGAAACTATTGTGAACTCTTGTGGTTGTAATGAAGGCGTTTTCAACCTGGTCAAAAAACAATGAGTTTAACCCGGAGGTCTTTCCTTC
>DASPJQ010000416.1:0-8509 GCA_035628535.1 Flavobacteriales bacterium
AACAGTTTCAAATACCCCGCAAACCAGTTATACCAATGGCGACATGGACTATGTATGGCGCATTGTAACTGACCATACCGACACTGTTAACGATGTGGTGATGGCAGCCGTGTACAATGGAGTTTTCAGAAGCACTGACGGAGGAAGCAACTGGGCACCCGTTCTTGGGATTGACACCTCGGTTTTAAATACATCCGATTATTCCGATATTATCATTACACCTTCAGGTGTCTTTTATGCGTATTTATCCAGCGATGGACCTGATAAAGGTTTCTACAGAAGTACTGATGGCGTTAGCTGGACAAACATACTTCCGGCTACAGGATGGCCTGTGAATTACGAACGCATGACCATGGCCTATAACCCTTCCAACGAAAACCAGTTAATGCTGGTTGGCGAAACACCAGGTTCGGGTGTAAATGATCATTCGTTGTTTAAGTATACGTACCTGAGTGGCGATGGAAGCGATACGGGTGGTGTTTGGGAGAACCGTTCACTGAGCTTGCCCAACGATAGTTGCATTTCTCCCTCAGGTTTTAATTTTGCAAGGTTCCAGACGCAGGGCGGCTATGATGTATTTATAGCCTGGCACCCTACTGATACAAATACCATTATACTGGGCGGTACCAACGTGTACCTGTCAACCGATCAGTTTGTTTCCGATACCAATACACGTTGGATTGGCGGTTATCAATGCAACCCTTCCGACTTTTCCAATTATACCTATCCGAACCACCACCCCGACCAGCATGGTTTAATGTTTTACGGATCAAACCCGAATAAAGCGCTTTCATTCAACGATGGGGGAGTATATATTACAAATGACATTACCGCGCCAACGGTTACATGGACCAGCATGAATAACGGGTATATTACTTCCCAATTCTATACCGTATTCCAGGAAACAGGCGATGTTTCCAACGATATTCTTATTGGAGGATCACAGGATAACGGTTCGTGGTTCACCAATGGCAATCACCTTGATTCATTATGGAAATGGGTGTTTAACGGTGACGGGTCGTACGGGCACATTCCTGAAGGCCGTCCATATTATATTTTTTCCACGCAACAGGGAAAAATGTTTAAGGTTTACGTGTCGGACAATGGCGATACTTCGACTGTTACCCGTATTGACCCCAATAAAACCGCAACCTATAATTTTATTAATCCGTTCATCATGGACCCCAACAGTCCCGGACGCATGTACATGGTACAGAATTACCGGATTTTGCGCAATGACATTATTGATCTTTTACCGATGGACGGCAACAGGTATGATACATGTTCAACAGGTTGGACAACGCTTGTTAACTCAACGGTTCCCAGCGGTACCTATGGCTATCTTACCTGCCTTGAAATGAGCAAGGCCATGCCCAATACAGTTATGTACGGCACTTCCAAAGGAAAAATTCTTAAGTTGTACAAGGCAAATACAGCCAGCCCGAAAAAGGTAACCTTAACCAGCTCGTTGTTTCCTTCAGGGGCATATGTAAGCTCAATAAGCATCAGTCCGTATGACTCAACACAAATCATGGTTACGTTTTCCAATTATAATTGCCGCAGTATTTTTTACAGCACCGATGGAGGCACCACCTGGAGTGATATTAGCGGCAACCTTGAGCAGAACACGAATGGAACCGGTAATGGCCCTGCTGTATACTGGGGTGAACTTTACCCGTCATGGCCAAATCCTACTTTATTTGTGGGAACAAGCACGGGCTTATATTCAACCGATATGATCAACGATACCAACACCGTTTGGGTGCAGGAAGGCGCGGGTACCATTGGAAATATGAATGTCAACATGATTCAATCACGACCGTACGATGGAAAAATTGTAGTGGCAACGCATGGGGCAGGCTTTTACACTGCACATATTACCCCGGCTTTTGCAGGCATCCAGGGGCATGAGCCGCAATTGTTTGCAAGCGTGTATCCAAACCCCGTTAGTTCGTTCCTGAACCTGGAATTTGTTCCGCTTACAGCCGAAACCACCACTATTTATATCCATAACCTTACCGGCCAAAAAGTGTATGAAAGCAGAATGAGTCTTACACCCGGACAAAAAGCCCGAACCAGTATTCCTGTGAGTGAATTTGCGGCCGTTAACAGCGGTACTTTTTTGATTACAGTGGTGAACGGGCGATTAAAAAAATCGCATAAAATAATTGTTCGTAAATGAAACGCATTTTAACACTTGCATCACTTCTTGTTCTTGCGCTTACTTCCTGCAGGCGTGAATTTAAAACCCCGGCCTGGGAAACGAACCTGAATGCACCGCTTATTTCAAGCGATATTGGTATTGAAGATCTGATACCTGATTCGTTGATACAGGTAAATGCCGACAATTCCATTAACCTGGTTTTTGATGAAGTATTATTCAGTTATGGTATTGATACGCTGCTGGGTGTTGCCGATTCAACCATTAAAGATTCATTGTTTTCAATTGTGCCCACGACTTTTTCGTCCGGTGCAACGCTTTATTCAGATTATGATAACAATACCATACAGGCTAACGGGGCTGAGCTTACGCAGTTAAATTTGAAGGAAGGTTTCATCGATTATGAAGTGCAAAGCATGGTGCAGGACACAACCATTGTTACCTATTCCATTACAACAGGAACAATAGGCGGCTCGCCAATTTCGTTGACAGTAACCATTCCACCCGGCTCACCCTCATCACCATCAATTGTAACAGGTACGCTTGATTTGGCTGGTGCCGTCATGGATTTAACAGGACCCCTGCATGACTCATACAATACCTATCAAACATTTTTGTCGGCCAAGCTGGCCCCGGGCATAACTGGTGTATCGGTTCCTTCGGCAACGGTGCTGGTTCGGCTCAAAGCCGATTTTCACGGGTTGAAACCATCGTATATACGGGGCTATTTTGGAAATTTTACCAGTAATGAGCCGTTGCAGTCTTATTCGCTTAATTTTTTAAACAATGTTGGTTCACCTGCCCTTGACCTTTCGCAGGTAGATGCAAAACTTAAAATAACCAACGGCATGGGTGCCGATGTGCGGGTCCATCTTGATACGCTGCTTGGTTACAAAACAACCAGTGGAAGCAGCGTCCTGCTTAGTCACTCTTTCATAGGGCAAATGCTCAATTTTAACCGCGCAACCGATCTGGGTTGGTATGCCGATCCTTATGTGTATGAAGTGAACCTCAATTCATCCAATTCAAACATTGAATCGCTCATAGAATTGTTACCCGATGTTATCAAATATAAGATCGGTCTTGAACTTAACCCATTGGGCAATGTTTCGGCACATACCGATTTCATATACAACAACAGTAAAGTTGAGCTTGCCCTGAACATGAATATTCCACTCAACCTTATTGCCTCACAACTTAAATTATCGGATACGGTTAATTTTGATTTGGGCAAATACGATGGTAACGGAAAAATTTTAAGGGGGCGTGTAAAATTCAATGTGGCCAATGGCCTGCCTTTAAAATCTACGCTAAGGGTCCAGCTGCTGGATGAAAACAACATGGTGATTGGAAATTTATTGGGGCCCACCGCAATTAACGGAAATGTTACCAGCACGGCTTTAACCAGCGGTTCCAACAGTTATCAAACCGTGTATGCCGATTTAACGGACGATAATATTCTTACGGCCTATCGTGCCAAAAAACTTGTTATTTATACCGAGTTTGAAACCACGCCTGCAGGCACGTTTGTAAGCATATATAATACCCAGCGCTTTAAAACTCAAATCTCCATTTTGGCCGACTACCTCACGCAAGAATGAAAAAAAGTCTATTCATCATAGTTTTTGCAATGGCTGCGTGTTCATTACAGGGTCAACAGTTTTTACCCGAGTATGTGCAATATGACACCGTTAAAAAAATGACCTTGCGTACAGCGGCACATTTCAATTACCAGACGTCCACCATTCCGAACTATTTTTTAAATTATTTTTTAAACGGTGGAACCATTAGCCAGGGTGATAAGGACAATGTTTCCGCTGGGTTAAAAAATACAAACAGCATAGGTACCGAACAATTTTTTTCAGTCAGGTTTACTGATTTTTCGGGGCACCCGTTCAAGGATTCAACGTTGGGATACTATTTAAACGTAGAGCACCAGGACCATATTGCCGCCAATTTCAATAAAACGCTTTTCGATCTGGTGTTTTATGGCAATGGGCCGTATGCCGGGCAAACGCTTAACCTGGCCAATGCCAATTTTGCCCGGTATACATTTCAAAAATTCGGGTTTGGCATTACCGAAGTAACTTCCGGTTCTTCGTTCGGTATTTCGGTTGTAAAGGGGCAATCATTTGCAACCATGAACCTCACAAAAGGAAATTTTCTTACCGATGATTCAACGGCCAATATAAGTTTTGAATATGCAGCTGACATTTCACGTTCCGATACGCTTAAAACGAAATTGGATGCATTCAATGGTGTGGGAATGTCCATTGATTTGAACTGGAATTTTAAACTGGGCCGCGACACCGTTTTACCTGATTTATTAAATTTTCAGTTACAGGTGCACAATGCCGGATTTATTGTGTGGAACCAGTCAACATTGAATTATACTGCCGATAGCGTTGCGCAATACAACGGGTTTGAAGTTAACAATGTATTACGCCCTGAAGAGGGATTGATAACCGGTAACACCGACCTGAAAGACACACTCAATATTCGTTACGAAAAGAAAAAACGGCAATCGCTCTTACCAGCCGATTTTTTATTGGGCAATTATGTAAATCCGCTTAAAGGATATTGGTTGAAGCCGTTGTATGGCGTACGGTATAAATTAATGGAAGGATACAAATTCATGCCGTATGCCGGTGCCAGTATAAGGGTAACAAAAAAATCATTTTTGCAGGTAACCGGGTCATATGGCGGGTTTGGCGGTTTTCGTGCGGGTGTACGTTACCAGGCCCAATTGGGCAAAAAAATGCATGTTGTTATAGGCTCATCGCATGTTGATGGATTGTATTCGCCAAACGGTTTTGGAAAAGACGGGTACGCTGCTTTATGGTTTCGCTTTTAAATTAACTGAACTTTTATTTTCTTTCACGCACCAGGTGAACAAACCCGCTTCCCTTAACAAGCTCACCCGTTAGTTTTTCGGCCTGGTAAACGTAATAATACACGCCATCAACAGCTGGTTTCCCATTGCTGTTTGTTCCCGGCCAGTTTCCGTTTACCGTGTTCCATTCAAATATTTTTACGCCCCAGCGGTCAAAAATCTGGCAATACATGCTTGTGTAGCCTATGGTTTGAATGGTAAAAGCATCGTTTATTCCATCGCCACCAGGCGAAAATACGTTTGGCAGGAAAAGCGATTCAGGCGGACAATCGGGAATAACCGCTGTTACCGAATCCACACAATCATTTGTGTCTGTTACCACAACTGTATATGACCCGGGAAGCAATCCTGTAATAAGCGGTGTATTTTGCACCGGTGAGGTGTTCCATGCAAATGAATAGCCCGGTGTTCCCCCGGTAGCAGTGGCCATGCATGTGCCATTGGGCAAACTGTCAGTACATGGCTCGTATGTTGCGGTTACATTCAATTGTGACGGAGCAACAATACTTATTGACTGCGTAAGTGCACAACCGTTATTGTCAGTAATGGAACAGGTGAAATTTCCTTCACACAATCCGGTAGCTGTAACGGCCGTTTGCACCGGTGAGGTATTCCACGCGTACGTGTACGGAGCGGTGCCACCAGCAACGAGGGCCGTTGATGTGCCGGTACAATAACCAAAACACAGCGGATTCACATTGGCAAAATTAACTGACAACGGTGAAGGTTGAGTTATCACAACTGTTACCGTATCGGCATTTCCGAGCGAGTCGGTAATAATACAGGTATATGAACCGGCAACCAAACCTGAAATTGATGCAGTTGTTGCACCCGTACTCCACAAGTAGGTGTAAGGAGGAAAACCACCCATGATGGAAATTGAAGCCGATCCGTTGTTTTGGCCATTGCACAATACATTGCTTACGTTAATAATGTAAGGAGGACAATCAGGAATTGTTACCGACAGTGTATCGGAACATCCATTGGAATCAGTTACGGTTGCAATATACGTTCCGGGGCCCAGTCCGGTGGCGGTGGAAGTTGTTTGCACGGGAACGGTATTCCATGAATACGTATAAGGAGCAGTACCGCCTGAAGGTATTACTGTAGCTGTTGCATTGGACATGTTGTTTGAACAAGGCGTAAAGCTTTCAGCCAATGACAAAGCGGCCGGTTGATATACAGTGGCGCTATCGGTAATTACACACCCGTTATCATCGGTTACCGTACACGTGTACGTGCCGGCACAAAGTGCGCTGGCGGTTGATGTTGTTTGAGCAGGTAATGTATTCCATGCATAGGAATAAGGTGAAACACCACCTCCTGCAACAGCCGATATGGTTCCGTTGCAATCGCCAGCGCACAGCAAATCAACAGGAGTTAAATTTAGTGTGAGGGGAGCCGGTTCGGTAATGGTTATGCTAACCGTATCAGAAATGCCTAAAGAGTCGGTATAAATGCAGGTGTAATTTCCGGCAGCAAGGCCTGTAATAGTGGCCGAAGTATCACCAGTGCTCCATAAATACGTATACGGCCCGCCACTTGTAAGTTCAATGGTAGCTTCACCATCATTATAACCGTTACAGGTTACATTGGTAATATCAACCGGAACAAGTGTGCACGGAACGGTTGATTCGGGAATAATCAACTCAGTAACGCTTCCTCCGGGCAAGCCTGGATCACCGTCAACCGAAGAATTGCTTAAACCACCTAAACCGCCATTGGTGGTATAAACAATGTTTGGATCAATGGTTGGCGTAGACACCCAAAGCGCACCGCCACCGCCACCACCGCCACCGCTGCATAATACGGCAAAATACACCACCGCGTCACCGCCTTTTCCTCCGCTGGTATTTATGTTAAGTGTATTGGTATAAACCGGGATGTCGAGTAATACAACCCCGCCTGCTCCACCGCCACCGCCTCCATCCTGTATGGTATTGACAGCATCTTCGCCTGTTGCAATAATGGAAAAACCATTGCCTGTTATTTCATTTGCACGAATAAGAACAATTCCGCCACCGTTAACTCCCATGTTGATACCTGGGCCTTCAGAACGCTGTGCATCGCCACCAGCCCCGCCCAAAAATATTTTGTTGTCGGTATTGTTGTAAGAAAGCGGTTTGCCGCCTTGCGCACGTAAATTGCATGCAGCTGTCCAGCCTAAATTTCCGCCTTGCCCGCCATCGCCAAAATTTGAAGCCCCGCCACCGCCATTATCGGTCCTGCCGCCACCACCACCGTTTGCAGGAGCGCCAACGCCTTTTGTATGACTCAGTCCAAGTATAGCAATGCTTTCACCTTTTAAGGCCTCAATGGTTGCATCTGCCTCTGCATAGGATGCGGCACAACCCACCCATCCTACCGGTTGGGTTGTGGTTCCCCTGAAGCCGTTGTATTTTACATCAATATCGGCATTGAGCACGGTAGTACCATTGTCAATAAAAGCAAGTACACCGCCCGTTGTGCCGTTCCAGGGTTGGCAGGTAAGTGTGCCGGTAACCGTTGCATTGGTGTAAACGGGTACACGAATGAGTTGGACCAACCCCGATATGGTGTATGTTTTCATTGGTTGGTATTGCAGGGTAATTACTGAACCGGAAATGGACTGAATGGTGCATAATTCATAATTACCCGCATCGTTGTAACTGGATATTGAACCGAATGATGCTGTATTGGTAATGTCAATGGTTGCTCCTTTCATTTGTATGAGCATGACACGGTCGCCAGGTGAAAATCCTGCCGTAGAGCCCACGGTAACATTACATGTATCAATGGACAGGACCGGTGTATAGGTATTAATGATTCCTGAAATGCTTTGCGCATTTGAATGCATGCAAAAGCATGAGGAAAGGATCAGGCAAAGAAGCAATTTAAGTTTGTGATGCGGGTGTTGGGTAAGAAAGGTTTTCATGCATTGACCAGTTTGGTTAAAGGCCGTATAAGATACGAATAATTTTTAATGTTTGACAGGAAAAAGGAACGCTGCGAATAAAAATAACCTTTTTTGAATAACGGGTGAAAAACCTGCTGGCAGGGTGGTAACAAAAGTAGAACCGTGAACCGGTGTAATTATTTTTTATATCGCGGTTGGTATAACTGGATGTAAAAATTACCCGGTGCTTTAAAATAAGTGACCAGGCCATAACCATGGTCTTCAATTTTACCTTTAAAAACCACACCTTTCTTTTTTAAGTGTACAACGGTTTTTTCAATATCATCGCAGTAAAAAGAAATATCAGGTGTACCGCTTTTGGCTCCGCGGCCCGAGGGATGCACGCCCATATCAGCTTCCGGAACATCAAATATCAACCATCCTTCACCAATATCGGTGGCTTTAAGTCCGAGTTTTTCTTTCAGGAATTTGCGTAGTCCCGCTGCATCAGAACTGTAAAACATGGTGTGCACGCCCTTGATCATATGATTGATTTTTGACGCAATATAAGTAAAAAACA
>DASPJQ010000417.1:0-6707 GCA_035628535.1 Flavobacteriales bacterium
AGCCTGGGTGGGCGGTCCCGATTACAGGTATTTCAAGTATGATCATGTAAACGGGCGAAGACAGGTTGGATCAACATTTAAACCATTTGTATATGCAGCCGCTTTTTTCAATGATATTTTTACACCTTGCGATGAAATTCCTGATATAGAACATTGCATTGAAGTGCCATTTACAGCTAAATCAACAAAATCATGGTGCCCGCGCAATGAAGGTGGGTATACAGGAGCACCCATGCCGCTTTATTTTGCCTTGCCGCAGTCCATGAACAACATCACAGCTGCCATTATCAAAGTTGTAAAAGCGCCTAATGTTATTCGC
The DNA here is from genome assembly GCA_035628535.1 of Flavobacteriales bacterium. Classification (GTDB taxonomy): domain Bacteria; phylum Bacteroidota; class Bacteroidia; order Flavobacteriales_D; family UBA2798; genus DASPJQ01. The sequence continues at coordinate 320 of DASPJQ010000417.1, forward strand.
CTGGTTGAAAAATTAGGAATTGAAAAAGGACATTTACCACCCGTGCCTTCTATTTGTCTGGGTTCATGTGAACTTAGCCCATATGAAATGACAGGTGCCCAGGCCACATTTGCCAATAAGGGCATTTTTATAAAACCCATTATGTTTACACGGATAGAAGATAAAAACGGTAATGTAATTTATGATGTTGAACCCGAAACAGTGGAGGCTATGGACGAGGAAAGCGCTTATACCATGTGCATGGTAATGAAGGGCGCTACCAGTGGCGTAGGACACCCGTACTTAAAAAGCAAACGTGGCGGGCAGTTGGTGGGTGGTACGGCCGGTGGAATACGTTCTTCGGGTTACAAATGGGGTGGACTCAAATATCCCATTGCAGGCAAAACAGGAACAACCAATAAAAATACCGATGGATGGTTCATGGGGCTTACACCTGACCTTGTTACAGGTGTGTGGACCGGTGCCGATAACAATGCCGTGCATTGGCGCTTTACCAGCGATGGCCAGGGAGCCAAGACCGCTCTCCCTATTTTTGGGTATTATATGAAAAAAATATATGCAGATAAAAGACTAAAAATTTCAACCGAAGATTTTGAAGCGCCCGAAGGATTTACGTTGTTTAACTGCAAAGAATTTCAAAATGAAAATTCCGACCTGTGGAAACAAATTGACCTGAAAGAGGTGGAAGAAGGGTTTGATATTGAGGGCACCCACAACAACGAAGAGGAAGGAGAGGAGGAAGAAATGTTTAACCAACCTAGATAATTTTCACTGGTTGAAATGAAAAAAAAGTTATTAAACCCAACCAAATAGTTAACTATGAACAAAGTTGTAAAAGACGCTGATGAAGCCATTAAAGATATAAAGGACGGCATGACACTTATGCTTGGTGGATTCGGATTGTGCGGCATACCTGAAAATTGCATAGCTGCGCTGGTTAAAAAAGGTGTAAAAAACCTCACATGCATCAGTAACAATGCAGGGGTTGATGATTTTGGGATAGGTCTTATGCTGCAAACCCGACAGGTCAAAAAAATGATTTCGTCCTATGTTGGTGAAAATGCCGAATTCGAAAGGCAATTGCTTAGCGGTGAACTGGAAGTTGAATTGATTCCGCAAGGTACCCTTGCTACGCGTTGCATGGCCAGCGGTTATGGTATGCCGGCCATTTTTACTCCTGCCGGGGTAGGAACTGAAATAGCGGTTGGTAAAGAAGTTCGTAATTTTAACGGCAAGGACTATTTAATGGAATACGCTTTTGATGCCGATTTTGCCATTGTAAAAGCATGGAAGGGTGATGAAAGCGGAAACCTTATTTTCAGGGCCACTTCAAGAAATTTCAACCCCTTAATGGCCATGGCCGGTAAAATAACCATAGCCGAAGTTGAGGAACTTGTGCCCATTGGCGGACTTGATCCTGACATGGTTCATACGCCCGGTATTTATGTGCACCGCATATTTAAAGGAAAAAATTACCAGAAACGCATTGAACAACGCACTACACGTAAACGATAAGCGCCATTACATGCACCTGGATTTTATACAACGCATTTTGTACAGACCGGGCGGAATAACCAACGCCATGAAAACATCAAATAAACAAGTGTAATGCGTAGCATGAACTGGCGCAGGGCCGAAATCCTTCTTTTTTACCTGTTGATTTTTTTAAACCTTATTCCGGTTTTGAAAACGGGATTGGTTTTTTCGCTTGATGGGCCGGCCCACACCTACAATGCCGCTGTAATTAAGCAGTTTATTAGCGGAGAGCCTTCGCAGTTAAAAAACTATTTTGCATGGAATACTACGGTTATACCAAACTGGACAAGCCACCTGGCCATGACCTTCCTGCAATTTTTTGTTTCGCCACGCATGAGTGAAAAACTTTTGCTGATCGGTATTTTAATAGTAACGCCCATCGCCTTTCGTTACCTGGTCAGGTCATTTAAGCATGTACACATTATCGGGTCCTATTTTATTTTTATTCTTACGTACAATGTTTTCCAGGTATTGGGCTTTTACAATTTTCTAATTGCATTTATACCTGCTTTTTTGTTGTTGGGATATTTTGTGCGGCACGTTGGGCAATTCAAACGGAAGCAGTATGTAATCATGGGTTGCCTCCTGCTGTTCCTTTATCTTTCCCATGCATTCATTTATTTACTTTGTTTGCTGGCCCTGTTTTTATTGCATGCATTTTATACAGGGTTGGAGGCAGGTGTAAAACCCAAAACATACGTTGTTGCTTTTTTCAGGAATTCGGGATGGCTAATTGTGTGCGCACTGCCATCGCTGCTTTTGTTTTTACTTTTTTATGTCACCAAACCCGAATTGCACCCGGTTTTTTTAGACCGGGTTGAAATTACAAACATGTTGCGCAACAACCAGTCGTTTGTTTGTTTCACCAGTGCTGAAATTACAACTACGCGAATGCTTTTATACCTTACGGTTTTGGCAGCCATGTTCGCACTTGCAAAACGAATTATTGAATTCAGTAAAACAAAAAAGCTCATCCTGGCCGATGTGTTTCCGGTTCTGTTGGTCATTATGCTGCTGTTATTGTATGTTTTGCCCGATAGCGATGGTTGGGGAGGTTTTTATACATTAAGGACTTTGTTGCTTATTAATGTTTTTATGTTTTTATGGATTGCAACCGTGAATGTAAATGCGTGGATTAAGTTTGGTTTTTTCTATGTAATGGTATATTACCACATGATGTTGATGACAAACTACCACGTGCATACCCAATTGCACCAGCCACGTTTGCAGGCCTGTCATAAAGCGGGCGCATTGGTTGAGCACAACAAACTGCTTTTACCGGTAAATGCTACGGGTAATTGGATGTACGGGCATACTGCTGTACGCGCAGCAACAATTAATACCCCCGTTTCACTTGAAAATTATGAGGCGGCCACAAACTATTTTCCGGTAAAATGGAAAAAAACGGTTGATGCCGTTCCCGAATTGCCCGTTGGGACCATACCGGCCGACTTTGCCTGGTGGCCATGGAAAACCACTGGAAAACGCGTGCTTGTTGATTATATTTTTGCAGTGGGCAATGTTTTTAACCAGCAAGGAGAACATTTTCGAAAATTAGGCGACTGTATAAAAAAAGATTACGAAGAAATTTACAGCGAAGCCGATTGTTACCTCTATAGGCTAAAGCAACAATAACATGCGTTTTTTCAAACCCACATACCTGGTTGTTATGCTTATTGCAGCCGTGCTTGTTCAACATGCTGCAGGGGTAAAAAATCCCCGCGTTACCAGTTGGGACTGTTTTGGTTATTACCTTGTGCTCCCGCAAACGTTTGTCAATGGCGATCCTGGTAACAGCAACCTTGACAAAGTTGCGGCTATTGCAAAAAAATACGATTTAACCCCAACGTTGTACCAGGTGCACTCAGTTCCCAATGGAAATTTTATTTCACAATATCCATTGGGAATGGCGGTGTTTTACATGCCTGCATTTATTACCGGTCATGTAATTGCCAAAACAGGAGGTTATGAAGCCGATGGTTTTTCACCGCCTTACCAGTATGCGCTCATTTGGTTTGAGGTGGTGTATGTATTGTTGTCATTTGTTTTTTTACGGAAAATACTCCTTTATTTTTTTAATGAAATTTTAGCTACAGCATTAATGCTCGTATGTTTTTTTGGCACCAACTATTATATAAGCGTAATCAACGCCACGGGTATGCCGCACCAATACCTGTTTTTAATGTATGTATTGCTTATTTATTTTACCATAAAATGGCATAAAACACCTTCCCGTGCAAGCGCTTTTTATATTGGGTTAATACTTGGACTTATGGCTATAACACGGCCTACCGATGCGCTTGCTTTTTTGATTCCCTTCTTATGGGGTGTTAAAAATGGAAAGGAGTTAAAAGATAAATTCCGCTTGCTTTTCGGGATCCGCTTGCCTGACATGTTAATGCTCAGCCTGGGGATTTTTATATGTGTTTTCATGCAAATGCTTTACTGGAAAATTTATGCAGGTCAGTTCTTGCATTATAGTTATAAAAATCAACGTGAGATTTTTGAATTGTTGCATCCCGACACCCTCAATTTCCTTTTTAGCTTTCGCAAAGGGTGGTTTTTGTATACACCTGTTATGTTCATTGCAACGGTTGGGTTAGTATATGCATGGCGCAAAAAAACAGAATACGGGCTGGCTTTTTTGGTTTTTACCGTGTTGACCGTTTATGTTTTATCATCATGGTCGTGTTGGTGGTATGCCGCCAGTTTCGGCCAGCGTTCAATGGTGCAATCATATCCTGTTTACCTGATTGCCCTGGGGTTTTTATTGCAAATGCTGTTTGCACGCTTTCGCGTTGGGGCATGGGTCCTGTCTTTTTTCATTCTTTGTTTTATTGGCCTCAACCAGTTTCAAACCTGGCAAATCAACCGGGGGATTTTACGGCTTGACCGCATGACGAAAGATTTTTACCTCGCGTCATTTACAAAAACTAAAAGGGTGTGGGGCGTTGATACGTTGTTGATAATTGACCATGATATTGTGAGATCACCAACCCTTCCGCGAAAATGGCGCTATGAAAAAGTCCGAACGTATACACCCGAACGAAAACCCGATTCAGCCGATGTGCATTTTGTTGTGGCTACAAAATATCCGGAACTTGAAGTGAAATTCAATGTACCGGACATGAAAAACGAGGTGCATGCCTGGTACAAGGTAAGTTTTGAATATAAATTTGTAAACGAAATGGATTCCGCACGGAGTTTTTTGATTGAAACCATGGTTGACAATCATGAAATGGGATATTCATGGGAAAATTTCCCGTTTGCGAAACAGTCGGAAAAATTAAACAATGGTTGGTTAAGGTTTGAAAATTATTACCTTACACCAACACGGGTTTTTGAAGGTGATAAGTTTTTAACGGGAATTGAGTATAAAGGAACCGACCATATACTTGTGCGTAACCTGCAGGTAGAAGTGTATAATGAAAAACCCGGTTGGCAATAAGAAATGCAGATAAAAAAATGGATAGTGGACAGGAGAAAGGCAGTGTTGCATATGCTGCTTTTGGTTGCTGTTTTTGCTGTTTCGGTTGGGGTACGGTACAAACATTTTGGAAAGCCGTTGAGCCGGCACCATGAATGGCTTACCGCGCATTCCTTAATTATTATGAAAATATGGGATAAGGGCGGTATTGCCAATTATCACTTTGCACCTGTGTATTCTTTTCCGGGAAAAGGCAATAAACACGATTATAGCATTTGCTCCCTGCATGACCGGCAAGGTGATGCGTATTATGTCTCTTATGGACCGTTTTCATCCATTTTTCCTTATTTTCTTTTTAAACTTTTTATGATGCCTGTTACAATAGGCACGCTTATTGGGTTTAACCTTCTCGTCCATTTTCTTGTGTCGCTTTTTTTATACCTGCTGGTTTCACGCCTTGCCGGCAAGCGGGTAAGTGATTTTTCACTTGGGGCGCTTGTAGCTTTCAAATTGTACCTCTTTAGCCCGGGCACCTTGTGGTTTCATGGCAATGTTTATTTCAGTGAGATACTTGTCCAATTGTTTTTTGCTGCGGGAATGTATGTGTTTTATTTATTGCTTGAACAAAAAGCGCAAAACCGTAAGCTCCTTATATGGTACGGTCTCATTTGTTTTTTTGGTATTTATACCGAGTGGTTGGGGTTGTTTTTCACGTTTGTTACGGGTGTTTTTTTTCTTGTAAAAACCATTCGTGAACGGGCTTATCTTCGCCCATTTTTAATTGCCGCATGCTCCGGTATACTTGCGCTAAGTTTGATCATATACCAATATTCTTCCATTGCAGGCTGGGACCAGTTTGTAAAAGTGGAAACCAATAAATTTGTGGAACGCAACGGTGGGATGGTTAATGGATACAAGGCCGAAGAAAAGTTCTCCATTACCAATGCAGAGTCGTTCAAAATCCTTGAAGCGGAATTAAACGGCAATTTCCTCAATGTAATGAACACCCTGGCGTTTGTTATACCCTTGTTTGTAGTATTGGTTTGCTACCGGAAAAAATACCTGTTCAATGGAAAGCAAGGTGTAATACTGGGTATCATGGCGCTTGTTGTTTTAATGCACCATTTGGTTTTTTTCAATTTCACTGCAGTACATGATTTCTCCATGCTTAAAACCGGTTATGTGCTTATTTTCCTTGTAGCAATCATGATTTCACGCATGGAAGAATTTTCGGTTGGCCGTGCATGGCTGCGGTGGACGTTCCTGTTGCTGGTTATGGGTTTCATGGTGGTTAAAGCTGTAGGATCATGGAAAATTTATGATAAGGACCGCGGCCCCAAATTTGTATATGCAACATATAAAGTTGCAGGAACGCAAATAAAGCAGCACGCACGGCCCGATAAAGAAATTGTGTTAACCAATATT
>DASPJQ010000418.1:0-5498 GCA_035628535.1 Flavobacteriales bacterium
ATTTCCGAACCAGCGGGGTAGCAAGAATGCGGCTTCACAGTACAACCGGTTTCCTTGGTATTGGACTCGCGAACCCTCTTTTCAGACTTGATGTGCAGGACAATATCAATGTCGGACAAGTACTCTGGAATGATGGCTACAAAGTAGACGGCCAGCGTTTTTTATTTATGCCTGGAGGAGTAGCAAATGGAAATACGTTTGTAGGCGTTGCCGGTACGGTAAATTTTGGTTTGGAAAATACCATGGTAGGATACAATTCGGGCGGAAACATGGGATTTGGATGTGCTAACGCAGCAAAATACAGTGTTTGTGTTGGAAGTTATTCAGGTTATGAATTGGGTGGCGGATATATTACATGTGTTGGATATAAGGCAGGATATAAAATTGGTGATGGAGATTTCAGTACGTTTGTTGGAGCCCAGGCTGGTGAAAATACGGCATGTACATTTAATAATGCCTTTTTTGGAGGCTTCTCAGGAAATCAGGTGACTTCAGGAAGTTTTAATACCTATTTGGGAACCAGATCGGCTTTCAGCGCAACCACGGGAAATTTAAATATTGCTGTAGGTTTTAACAGTGCTGCCGGGCTTAGCACAGGCTCTGATAACATTGTTATCGGGATAAATTCGGGTAATAACCTTTTTACCAATTCTAATAACATACTTATAGGTGGGAGTGCTGATATTGGTACCGGAGCAATTTCAAATGCTATTTCAATTGGAGACAATACTATAGTTCGTAACTCAAATGATTTTATTCTGGGAAATAACTTAATGGAAATCGGAATAGGTTTAAACAACGATCCTATGGGTCCGCAAAATAAACTTGAAATTGACGCAGGTTTAAACGGAATGTTGCCGCAAACTACGGGTCTTACTGGCGCCAGCGGTTTGCGTTTGCGCGATTTGCATAGTAATACTGCAACAGTTAGCAATCCTGGAAATGGTGTTTTATCAGTTAATGCTTCAGGTGATGTGATTTATGTACCCGGGGGAATTCTGGGCAATGTGTGTACAACACCGGGAGTAAATCCATTGGGTTCATCATGGCAAATTCCACTTGCCGGTAATAACTTTTATTTTGATGATGTAGCAGGTGGTTTAGGCAGTGTTCACATTGGTACGCAAACGCCATGCGGCCCAATTCAATCCCGTTTTGATATCCTTAATGATTCAAAACCGTTTGCTGCGTTTTTTCAAAACAACGTGAATTCAGCAGTAGCTACACTTGGTTTGCGAATTACCAATAACAATATCGGAAACGGACCCACAGGAGGTATGCAGGCCCTTGTTACAACAACAGGCACGGGTGTTGCCGAGGGAATTCAATCACAGGCCACCAGTGCAGGAGCCAATGCAATTGGTGTTGTCGGTATTTCAAACGGTGGAGCCACGGCAGGTAATCTTGCTATTGGTGTTCGTGCACGATCAATTGCAACGGTAGCTGCTGATGCCACCCTGGGTGTGCATAGCCTTGCTGCAAATGGCATTACAAGAAGTGTTTCAGGCATGTTTGATGTGTTGAATTCATCATCTCCGGCCAATTTTGGTTTGCAGTCTCTAATGTCGGGCGGAACAAATGCGGCTAGCGTTAACATTGGTTATGATGCTACCATTACTAATGCAGGAACCACTAACTCAGGAATAAACTTCAATGTAACGGGGGCAACCAATGCAAACAACGGTGCAATTTTTAATGTCACCGGTGCTTCCAACAACAACTTGGGAGGACGCTTTTTTGTAAGTGGTTCAACAATCAATAACACAGGTATTGATGTAAATGCTTTCAGTCCCACAACAACAAATGTTGGCGCGCACATTCATGCAACCGATGCAACACTCCAAAATCTCGCTACAGTTTCGGAAGCGCTTAATACAAATGCGCCAACAATTGCCGACAATTGGGGTGTTTATGGTGAAGCGAACAATCCCAATGTAGTTAACGGCTCCAACTTGGGTGTTTGGGGTCAGGCAATTAATTCCGGAAACGCTAATAACAATGTTGGCGTTGTTGGAATAGCTAACAACTCAGGCGCGGCCGGATTTAATATAGGCATTTATGGAGAAGGAACCATAGCTGGATATTTTACTACATCAATTACAACAGGTGGCGCAATCAGTTTTTCAGACAGGAAGCTAAAAAAGGATATCAAAACTATCGAGTCAGGGTTGGACCTGATTAAAAAACTGAATCCGGTTACATATAGCATGAAAAAGGATGAATTTCCTGAATTGCACTTTAATGATAAAAAACAATATGGGTTTATTGCGCAGGAAGTTAGCGAAGTAATTCCAGAGCTTGTTTCGGATGCAAGTAAACCTGAAATAAAGAATAGACATGGAGAAGTGGTAAGCAAAGGATATGAACTGGTTGGTTTAAATTATGATGGTATTATCCCCGTACTTACCAAAGGTATTCAGGAACAGCAAACCATTATTGAAGAACAGGATGAAAAACTCAACGAGCTTCAAAAGCAAATTGATGAGTTGAAAAAACTGATCACTTCAACGCCTGCCGGCACTATCACTAACGGCCAAACCACCTATGAAGTTGAGTTGAATGACAAAGCATCGGTTGTGCTTGACCAGAACGTTCCAAACCCGTTTGCTGAGCAAACTGTTATCAATTTTGTGATTCCTGAAGGTGCAGGCCGCGCCCAAATGTTGTTCCACAACGCAGCAGGTCAGCTCATGAAAGCAGTTGAGATTACCGAAAAAGGAAGAGGCCAGTTGACAGTGTTTGCAAACGATTTGAGCAACGGGACATATACCTACACACTTGTTGTTGACAATAAAGTTATGGGCACCAAAAAAATGGAGCGTCAGAAATAATTAACCGCTGAATAAACCCTGGAGGTCCCGGCACAAATAACCGGGGGCCTTTTTTTAAAAATCAATATTTAAAACAGAGATATGAAAAAAACAGTTTTTACCTTCTTATTCGGAATGATTGGCACCGTAAGCTACGTTCAAGGCCAGTTCTTTATCCGCGACTACAATTTTTTTACATCAGGATTTACACAGGATTATCCTGTTGACATGAATTATCATGCGTCATCAAACCTATATCTTTCCCTGCATCATACTCCAAATGGAAAAATGAACATTACGCAATATGACGGTACATCATTGGGCACGCTTTCGTATATAAGTATTTACAAAGGAGCCAATACTTTTGAACCAATCAGAATGGCCCACTTCGGAAATTATACAACCGTATTGTTTTCCATGCAGGGCACAGTACCGTTGAGGTACGGCCTGGTTAAATATGATCATACAACCAATGTAATTGTTTGGGCAAAAAGCTATGTTGATCCCTTAAACGGTTTTGATTTGCATGCTTCGGGGCTTGCAATTGACAATACAGGTTCAACCATTTTTGTGGTTGGCCAGGTATACAATACCATTTCCGGCATGGGCGAAACTTATCTTGCAAGTGTGAATTCATCAACAGGTGCATTAAACTGGCATCAAACTTACAGCCATGGGACTTATAACGTTGATTTACAACACAGCATTTTTTTTCACAGCAACAACGATATTTACATTGGTGCCAATTCATATACAACCCCGCTTAACCGCTCTGCCTTAATCCTGCACGTGAACAGTTCAGGTACACTTCAAAACAACATGTTAATTGCGTATAACACTCCGTGTACGTCTTTCCGCCTGGCAGCACCTTATGTAAAACGCCTCAACAATGATGTATACGTTTTTTGCCCGAGTGTGGTAGGGGCCGATGGAAGTGGTGATTATTTTTGGGCCAAATTGAATTCAACTATAAGTACCATTGTCAATTACAAGGTTTTCTATGCAAATGCTTTTTATTTTTACCAGTTTTATGCCCCTGAATTCGAATTTGTAAACAATAATACGCGGTTAATGGTTTCGGGCATACGATCATACCTGAGCTCTTCAATACAAGGTTATATGCATGCCGTTTACGATCTTAATTTTAATCTGGTTTCCATTAAGACCTATCAGAATCAAATTGCCGGTATGTACGGGACACCTATTTACGATGCATATAACCCCACAACAAACCAGGTTTTTTCAGCAGCACAGGATGCTGTTACCACAAATCGCTATTATGGAATCAGCACCGATCCGTTTGGAAACGTATTTGGTACCTGTGAAACAACCTATGTGCAGGCAGTTGAGCCTTGCACGTTGTCAGGTACGGCAATTACCATTGCAACAAATGAATTAAGCGGACCTGAATCAAATATCAGGCTGGTGAGCCTTGAGTACATTGAAGCATCAGTTGTGGAAACGTGCACAGGATGTCCAACGTGTCCGCCATCCGGTATGATGATCAATAACAATACCATAAAAAACGAAACCGTATTTGAAACCGGGGAAAATTCATTGACAATATATCCCAATCCTTCTGCTGGCGATGTGTTTGTTAAGACCAATGCCGGGAGCGGAACAGTTGAAGTGTTCAATGTATTGGGTGTAAAGGTAGCGCAGAGCAACCTGGTTACTGGTGAAAATAAACTTGGTTTGAGTGGGCTTCCTGATGGTGAATATATTTTGAAAGTCTTTAATGGAAGAAAAGAAATAGTAAAAGTAGAGCGTATTATTTTACAGAAATAAAAGCCATATAAATGGCCCAACACAAGCCCCGGCTTTTCCGGGGCTTTTTATTTACACAAAACAGGTTGCTGGATCTACAAAACCAAGCTACATAAGTACAAAACAGGTTACAGGAAGCAATTTTCACGAATTAAATTTGATCCTATTTAACCTAAAACTCAAAGTATGGAAACAAAAAGCATTATTCTTTTTTTTATCGCTCTAGGTATATCCTTTAAAGCAACATCGCAGGCTACCGTGGCTTCAAACAACATTGCGGCCAGCGATTTCCTTGGTTCGCAAACCGCGTTTGATGTAATTTTTAAAGTAGGAGGTGGCGAAAAAATGCGTTTAACTACTGCGGGAACAATGGGATTGGGCTCCAGCTCACCCGGGGCATTTTTACACCTCAGAAGTACGAGCTCATTACCTGTTTTTTATATGGAGCGTGTCATAGGACAAAAAAATAATCTCAAAATTGATTTCAATTCGAATCCTGCAACGGGTATTAACCTGGGTGCCGGTTCAGCCGTTTTTACGCTTGGAGCGGTTGCCGGTTCCTCGGGCGATTTTTGTTTTATGCCTACACCTACCACACAGGCCATGGTTATTAAAAATAATTTAAATGTAGGTATTGGTACCGATAGCCCCAATGCGAGGCTGACTGTAAATGGCACAACCCTTATTGGTGATCCTACACAGGTAACATCGCTTCCGTCAGGCTACAAATTATATGTACAATCCGGCATTTTGACCGAGCGGGTAAAAGTAGCGGTAAACGGCTCCATACATTGGGTTGATTATGTTTTCGGTAAAAATTACAGGTTGCGCCCGCTTGAAGAGGTAGAAGCTTACATAAAAGAAAACAGCCATTTGCCCGAAGTGCCGAGTACAGCTGAAGTGGAAAAAGAGGGAATTGAC
>DASPJQ010000419.1:0-5863 GCA_035628535.1 Flavobacteriales bacterium
AAATTTCCCTTGCGCAGTTTATCAGAAGTTAATTCCGTTTCCCCGGCAATCAAACGGTTTACCAGCTGAATGGCGCTCATCTCCAATGAAAATACAGCAACCGGTTTGTTGAATTCAACCGATGAGTTACGCGCCATGGAAAGTACAAAAGCCGTTTTACCCATACCAGGCCTTGCAGCAATAACAACCATATCGGATTTTTGCCAGCCGCTGGTAATTTTATCCAGTTCAACAAAACCGGTCGGTACACCGCTTACACCATCAACGTTTTTTTTCGCTTTTTCAATTTCATCAATGGCTTCGTGAATGAGTTCGTGCATTTTGCGGTAGTCCTTGCGTATATTGCCTTGCGTAATCCGGTATAATCCGCTTTCGGTCTTGTCAAGCAAATCAAATACATCGGCCGTATCTTCATAGGCATCCTTAATAGTGTTTGAGGCAATACCAATCAATTCACGTTGTATGTATTTCTGTTGTATAATACGGGCGTGGTACTCAATATTGGCGGCCGAAGCCACGCGGTTGGTTAATGAAGCAATGTATGCGGGACCGCCCACAAGTTCCAGAAATCCGTTTGTGCGCAGCTTGCTGGTAACCGTCAAAATATCTATGGGTTGCGAATCAGAAAACAATTGCTGAATGGCCTCGTAAATTTTCTGGTGCGTTTCCTTGTAAAAACTTTCGGGCTGTAAAATATCAATAGCATCGTTAATTGCATTTTTTTCAAGCATCATTGCACCCAGTACGGCCTCTTCAAGGTCCACCGCCTGCGGCTGTAATTTTCCCGTTTCCAAAATAACGGGTGATTGTGCAGCCTGTTTAAGGTTGTATTTTTGCGATACCGCTGTAATAGGTCGTTTCTCCATGCATTCCAAAAGTACGTTCAGCGGCCTTTCGGGTTCAGCGCTAAATCAATCTTTTTAAAAAGTTATGAAGCCCCGACTTTAACATTTGTTAATAGACCATAAAACGTCACAACTCACCCTTATATAAATATAAGTCAATTTCAATACGACCCCTAATTGCCTTTCAACCAAATACCAAAACCTTGTTAACAGGTTTTTTATATATAGGTCTAACAAACTGACCAAAAGGCTAAAACAAATGATGAATAGAAGCAACTAAATGATTGCTTTGTTCGTATACCTTTTGTTTGATAAAAGGATTTAAAAATGAGACAATTAAAGATCTCAAAGCAGGTTACCAACCGGGAAACTGCCTCTCTTGATAAATATTTACAGGACATCAGCAAAATCGAGATGATTACTGCTGAGGAAGAAGTGGAGTTAGCGCGCAGGATTAAGCAAGGCGACCAAGCCGCACTTGAACGGCTTACGGCTGCCAACTTACGTTTTGTGGTATCGGTTTCAAAACAATACCAAAACCAGGGCCTCACACTTTCTGACCTCATTAATGAAGGAAATCTCGGGTTGATTAAAGCCGCCCAACGTTTTGATGAAACGCGCGGTTTTAAATTCATTTCATATGCTGTATGGTGGATTCGCCAGTCAATCCTGCAGGCATTGGCTGAACAGTCGCGTATTGTGCGGTTGCCATTGAACAAAATAGGTTCAATCAACCGCATCAATAAAACATTCTCAAAACTTGAGCAAATGTATGAGCGCCCGCCCAACGAAGAGGAAATTGCCGAAGTACTTGAAATGACGGCTGAGGAAGTGCGTACAGCGCTTCGCCAAAGCGGCAGGCATGCAAGCATGGATGCGCCTCTTAAAGAAGGCGAGGACGACAGCTCAAGCATGATGGATGTATACATCAGTGAGGACCAACCCATGCCCGACCTGACTTTGAATAAGGAGAGTTTGCGCAAGGAAATTGAACGTTCGTTAACCACGTTAACACAACGTGAAGCTGACGTAGTGCGTTTATTTTTCGGTTTAAACGGGCAACACCAGCATACACTTGAAGAAATAGGTTCAAAATTTGATCTCACACGCGAACGTGTGCGCCAAATCAAAGAAAAAGCCGTAAGACGTTTGAAACATACTTCACGCAGCAAGTTGCTTAAAACATATTTGGCTGATTAAGTTATATTAAGGTTGTACTAATTATGCCAGCACAAAAAAGTCCGGTAAACAGCCGGGCTTTTTTTATGCACCAATTTTTTACATACGTTTTAGGCTGCCCCTTCAGGCATTTAAAATTAAAAGATTAAAAAAATCCGATATACATTGGTGAATTTTTAAATTTTGAATCCTTCAGGCCGCGCTATCGCTAATAGTCCTCGGCCAAATCACACTTCCTCCATCACATCTCTTATTTATCCTGCGGGCTATTACGCTCTATCGCTGGCAGAATTTCAAGTAAAAAAAAATTTACGTTGTGTATGACCCACTCCTGGATTAGTTTTGATGGATTCAATTTTATATTGTATTGTACAACCCGGTAGGGCCTGGTAAATTATTTTCGCCTGCGCATGAAATATGCCGCTGCGCCTACCACTACAACTATAATAAGTATTGCCCATACATACAAACCCGTACCTGGTGGTGCTACTACCATGTATCAAATATAAACAAAAAAGCCTCCTTTCAAGAAGGCCTTTTACCTTAAAAAATACACAATTCAACGGTGTATATAACAATCAAAAATTGATAATTGTTTAATGTTCGTGGCTGTGATCATCACCTTCTTCATGCGCGTGTGAATGCGTGGAATCACCGTGTTTGTGCTCATGGTCATGCTTTTCGCCTCCCCCACAGGAGGTCAGCGTCAAATAGGTTAATATTGTTAAAACAAAAAGTATTTTTTTCATGTTTTCCGATTTTGATTTTTGATTTACGGCCATCAATATTCATTCTTTCAGGCTTCTTTTCCTTCCAAAAGAGCAACAAGCTGCGGATTCACTTTTTTGGCTGCATTCAAATATTCTTTTCCTTTTTTTACATCCCCACCGGCATTGGCCTCAATTATTCCGGCACGTGCATTCAACAAAGGCTGTTGCGAGTTGGTCCTTTTGGCAATACGTATATGTTCCAGCGCTTTTTCCTTATTCCCCATTTTGTAATAAATCCACGCGGCAGCGCCATTCACATCAATGTTCTGCGGTCGCACCTCCAGTTCCATTTTAACGTAATCAAGCGCCTTGTTATAATCGCCAAGGGCACAATAAACATTGGCAATGTCCAGGTTAACAATATGCCCCGAAGCTTTGTCTTCCTCCAGCATTTTGGTGGTTGCATTGTATTTTTCCATGGCTTCATCTTTTTTACCCTGCAGCAACATGATTTCAGCCAGCTCTTCATGGAATGAAAATTCGGGCATGATTTCAATGGCTTTATTCAAATGTTCAATAGCTTTATCATAATTGCCACGCGCTTTCTCAACCCTTGCCAATCCTTCAATGGCAAAAGCATAGTCAGGGCGCACAGCCAGTATATTCAAATATTCATTTTCGGCATCGTTCCATTGACCGGTGTTCTCAAATAAAACACCCAGTGTTTTCCTGCACCAGCAATACGGTTCTGAGGCGGGTAAACCCGCTTCAACGGCCAGTTTCATGGCTTCAATGGAACCTTTGTAATCGCCATAAATTTCACGCAGGTATGATGCACGCGCATACGACTCCAAACTGGGCTTAAGCAATTGCATACTGTCACATTGTTTGACCGCATCTTCATACTTACCCAATTCAACGTTGGCATCAGTCAACACACCGTATATATAAGCGTTCCCCCTCCCAAGCGGTTTGGCTTTGGTTGCGGTTTCAAACGCTTCCTGAAAACGGTGCTGGCTCATTAATACACTTGCCTTATACGTTAACGCCTCAAACGATTTTTTGTTGAATGACAAATCGTAATCCAGTATTTTTAAAATGGCCGGATAATAATAAGGATGCTCGCCTGTTACACGCGCTTCCTGCATGTAAATCTGCACCAGTTGTAAAATGGCTTTTTCATCCTTATCGTTCCGGTTGAGTTTGGCCATTATTTCAGTAACCTTCGTTTTGGTTTTTTCCCACTCCTGGGTTTTTGCCAGTTTGCCTTCACGCGCTTTTAATTCGGGAAATACAAAACGCGTTATCACCACATCGGGCGTTTTTTCAGCATCGGTCTCACCGCACGAGGCAAATGAAACTCCAATGACTGCTGCAAAAAATAATTGAGTTGCTACTCTCGTTATTTTCATGATTTTTAGATTTAATTTTTAAAAAAATAAAGGGGAGAATTTTCTTGCGTAATATTCTCCCCTTTTTATTGGTCACAGGTTATTGTTTTATAAGCTTAACCGTTTGCGCCTTGCGGTTATTGATAATCAAATTAGCAAAGTAAACACCGTTAGGCACGTTGGCACCGTTCCAGTTTACCGTATAGGTACCTGCCAATTGTTTTCCTTCATTTACCGTGTACACAACTTTACCGTTCATGTCAGTTACCTGGATGTTTACATTGGCATCGTTCACAATCTGGTAACGTATATTGGTATTGCTGGTAAACGGATTCGGATACCCTGTAAGCACACTTAGTTTGGAACCAATTCCCAAATCATGGATTCCCATAGTTGGGCCGGTATAACTTGCACCGTTAAAGCCTTGCCATGGATCCTGTACGTAAGGGAAACAGGTTTTGAATGTTGTATCGTTGGCTGTAATGCCTGCATTGAATGTTAATACATCAAGCAAATCGGTTGTAACAGGGCTTCCTGTTCCGGTATAGTCATCGTACCACAATCCTATTGCAGCCAGGGCTACACCCGATACAGCTTGCAATTCAATGGTTGTGACATCATCTTCCAACCTGCGCCCGTTCGGGAAACCATCCATGTTCGGGATCCATTGTAACGTGGTTCCGCTTGCTGTATACGTTGGATCGGTTAATCCAAGCACCGCGGCCTGCACCAGTCCAAGTGAACTGAATTGCGGATGTGTACGCGGTGTTGGCGGTGTTGCCATATTCAAACGTAACATATCACACATAGTAGGAAGGAAATTATTTACAAAAGGTTTTCCTGCGTCAAGTGGTCCGCTCACTTTTCCGGTGGCAAGCTGGTAAGGCACCATGTTAGGAACACCCGTGTAGAATATTGGAAGAATGTCAACCGCACGCGGACGGGCAGCTCCGGGTAACAATATTGTCCCGAATATGGCATCATCTAACGCGGTACCCGCTACTGCAGCCGTTCCCTTTAACGGAAATAACCCATCCTGGCTGTTTCCAAAATCATATGTACCTAATGAAGCATGTTGAATACGCAGGGGTGCCAAACCCGGCACAGCGCCACCGTACAATAAATCATCCATGTACAATGCCAACTCAGGGTTTTCAAAGTACTGGATAAAAGCTGCATCACCCGTATACGGATCGGCCGCATTCCATGCGTCTTTCATTCCAACCGGAATTACCGCTTCATTGGTTAAAGGCATACCCAGGCGCGATACCTGTACCCAACCACCTGACGCCACAGGATCTCCTCCCGTTGTGCTCAGCGTGGTAATTTCAGGACGACTGGCCGAAGCCCATACACCTATTACATAGTTTCCGTCAAGAATGTCTGACTTCATTGTTAAATCCTGACCCGATTTTTGCAACATGCTAACGGGGATTTCAAGACAAATGGAGTGACAATTGAATTTTTCCAACCCATCACGCGCACCCGTAGTCCTGAATCCACCCAAATCAAATGCACCGCCAAGGTCAACAAAAAATGGATCATCAACCGGCCCGCAAAACACTTTTTCGCCACTGGTGGCAGTTTCAATGGCAGCGCTTACCAATGAGCTATAGGTTGTATTTAATCCTGCCGCACCGTTTATTGAACGTGGTCCAATGTTTGGCGGGGGAACATCGCCATTGGTTACAATGGTTGCCCAGGTTACACCGCCATCGGTACTTTTTTCGCACATATA
>DASPJQ010000420.1:0-4787 GCA_035628535.1 Flavobacteriales bacterium
GTGAGGCGCGTTGCATGGTCAAAAATATACTGTATAAAGTTGATATCAATACCCTTCATAAAATTGAGGATGACAGGAACATTAAAATGAATGACATTGGACGTATTACCCTTCGCACAACGGTTCCTTTGTTGAATGATAAGTATTACAGGAACCGCGTTACCGGGAGTTTTATCCTCATTGAAGAAGGTACCAATGAAACGGTGGCAGCGGGGATGATTATTTAAGCAACGTTTCTATAAATACACCTTCTTTGAGTGACCAGGTTGATAAATAACTGTGCCGGATGTTGCAGTTCCTGAACACGGTTGCCGTTAGCAAGGTGGCGTATACCATAAATTCCCTCCGGAAATCAGGAATACCTTGCACTTTTTTACGTTCATCAAACGTCATTTGGTTATACAATTCGCAAAAAGCAATGAGCGTGCCGGTGTCAAATGTAAAGTTAAGTTTCGCGGTGTCAAATTCATGACCCGTGTTTCGCAATGAGAATATATTGGCGTATGTGTCAAAAGTGCCCGCGGTTCCTATCAATTGGTTTATGTCATATGATTCACAAGCCTCAAACAGGTCGTGCATTTTATCGGCCAGGAACACTGAAATCAACTCCCGTTGAACTGGCCCTGAGTTTTCATTTAACCTGAATGTTTCCTTTAAACGTGATAAACCAAGCCTGTAACTTTTTTTCCAATAAATGCGGTTGTGGTCGGCTATAATAAATTCATTGCTGCCGCCACCAACATCCATTACCAGGAATTTGCCGTTTAATTTAACGCAATAGCGGGCCGCTTTCCAAATTAATTCCGCCTCGCGTTCACCATCAATCAAATCAATGCTGATTCCTGTTTTTTCCTTGCAGGCGGTAATAAACAATTTACCGTTTGAAGCATCCCTTAATGCAGCCGTTCCTACTGCCAGCGTTCGTTCAACGTTCCATTCGTCAATATGCTTCCGCAATACAGTGAGGGCATCAATGCCGCGTTTGAACGCTTCTTCTGAAAGAATTCCTTTATCAATACCTCCTTCGCCTAACCGAACAGGGATTTTTGTGTGAAAAACAATTACAGGATGACCATCTTGAAGTTTTGCAACAAGTAAATTAAATGTGTTGGTTCCGCAATCAATTACTGCAATCATGCTTTGGTTTAAATAAGCCGGGTACGCTTTTATACGCCCCGGCCTCCCAACTAATGTATAAAAAAAACAGTTACCAGTTCCATCCGGGAGTGGGCAGTCTTTGGTTGAATGCGTGATTTGTTAATCAGGATTGTCCTGAAAAAGCAAAGTTTGTATGTGCCCACACGAAAAAACAATCCCACCTTTTTGAGCGCAGGGCTTACCAGTGTTCTACCTGAGCAAACCAAAGGTGTTCTCCGGTAAACTCGGGTTGGCCTCAGGGCTTCTTTGTGTGCTGAAAGCTTAAACGTCTACTTAGACCTGGCGACCATGTAAACAGGTACTTGTTTGGTTCCCTCATAGGCAACTACAACATTGTTTTTAAGCCCGGCCTCGACAAATTTTTCCTGCAAAAGAACAGCTTTTGAGTGGCTGCTGATTTTGCCCGCAACAAAAATACGTTCATCTTTTTGCATAATGTATTTTTCCAGCTCCGGGCAAATTTTCAGGTAATCGTCAAGGGTTTGTTCATCGGTGGTAAGTATTTCTATAGCATAATAAAAGTCATTGGGGCCTGGTTTTTTGTACAGTGAATTGGTTTCATCAAAAGCGTTGTAATTGTTCATGAGTGAAAAAGCTTCATCAAGTGTTATTTCACGGTTCATGAAAAAAGCCACGACCCAGGCTTTGTTATGGGTGGTGCCAACAACAATTTGTTTGTCTTTTAATGCACGCAGGTAATCAGTATGCCTTTCAAGCATGATGGTGTCACCCTTTCGCGGATTTACCTCATGGGCAAGCAAGTTTAAGGCCTCGGGAGAAAATGAATTTTCAACCTTAACCTGAACACTAAAGCTTACCTGGTTAATTGATTTCGAATGTAACGATACTGCACCCAGCACTACCGTTAAAGCAACAGCAAGTGTTTTCATACATCACTAAGATTTAAATGAATAAATTGGTAACAATTGTTTGCGCAGGTTCAATTGCGCATGGGCACGCACAGGAAACAAACACGCACAGAAGGAGCAGCTATAGGGTTGTTACAAGCCATTGGAAACCCAGCTCCAATCAGTGTATTTGCTTTGTGTAGTCGTAATCGTGTTCTGCATTCTTTTACTCAATATAGGTTTGCAAGGTTTCTTTTTTAAACCGCGGAAATCAAAAAAATAAATAGTATGTATGCATACTTTGTTGAAAACCTGTAACTAAACCGGTAATAATTTTTTTTTCAAAAAGCGTGTTTTATAAACCAGGTATGATTTTAGTCACGTGAGCATGGTATTTAATGTTTTGAAATTCAGAATATTGTTCAATGTTGCGAAACCGTTAAAATAATGTATCTTTAGTCGTTCAAAACTTTACAGCAACATGAAAAATTTTATCCGTGTTTGTACTCTGTTCACATTGCTTATCACTAAAGGCAGTACCCAAATCACGATTACTGATGCCGATCTTCCAACAGTAAACGATACGTTCCGGTTAAGTACTGCCATTGATAGCTGGTCAACTGACCCAACACCTACAGGTACAAATTTTTTCTGGGATTATTCCTTTCTTGTTGCAGGTGGCCAGGATCTTGATACATGCGTGTCGGTTTCATCAACACCTTTCGCTTACCAGTTTTTTTTCAATAATGCTTTTGTTTACCCTGATTGGAAAGCCAGTTATGCAGTGGCAGGGCAAGGGTTTAACGTGAGCACCATCATGACGGTTTCTGACGTATACGATTACTTTAAAGTGCAGTCAAGTAAATGGGAAAATGTAGGTTTCGGTGCCAATATTAACGGTGTACCCACCTCTATACGCAAAAACCCTATAGAATTAAAATGCAATTTGCCTCTTGATTACAATGATACGTATTCAAATTATTCATCTTTTGTAATCAATGTTCCCGGTGTTGGTGAATACAGGCAAAAAATGTGGAAAGACGCTATTGTTGACGGTTGGGGGAAAGTAGGACTGCCAATTGATACATTTGATGTATTGCGTTTAAAAATTATAGTTGACATTACCGACTCAATATACATTGAATCATTTGGTATTTCATACGAAAATCCGCGGCCTACCGAGATACAATACCATTACATGGCCCTGGGTCAGGATGTGCCGGTTCTGCAGGTTAACGCTACCACAACAGGTACAGTATCGCAATTTATTTATAAAGATGTGCCGCATACGTTTCCGGGTGTAAAAGAAAACACGCAGCCCTCGTTTATTATTTTTCCAAATCCTGCCTCAAACAATGTGACTATTCGATGTGAAACTTTAATTGAACAACTGGATGTTTGCGATCTATCAGGCCGCACGGTTTATACGTCAACCATTGATGCCAATAATGCCATAATTCCTGTAAACAGTTCCTGGGACAAGGGAATTTATTTTGTGCGGCTTGTTACGGATAAAGGTATTTCAACTGAAAAACTGGTGATTGAAAAATAACATTTCCCTAATCCTTCCTTCCCGGACATTTCTTACACCGTTTTCCTTTTTTGAATTTTTTGCAGCATTTTTTCTTCTTTTTGAATAAGAATGAAATTTCGGCCAGTGGGCAGCCGGTGCAGGTTGACTCATTCAGCACATTAATGTTCATGCAGTAAAATTAGGGTGATGCCAGCCAATGGCCATACCGTTTTTAAGGTATAGGAGTCCGATTAAAACGATTAATTGATACAGTAAAACTGCTGATTGAACATTAATCCACTTTTTCAACCCGTACATCGTCAACGTACATGACCATTGCATTATCGCGTGAGTTGGCTGTAATACCCACTTCAACGCTGCTGTACATGCCTTTGGTGC
Source organism: Flavobacteriales bacterium (assembly GCA_035628535.1). Lineage (GTDB taxonomy): Bacteria > Bacteroidota > Bacteroidia > Flavobacteriales_D > UBA2798 > DASPJQ01. The sequence goes on from DASPJQ010000420.1 coordinate 3,919, forward strand.
CTTGTTGCGAATACAACAAATCTTTGGGAAGTGTCCGGGTGTTTGCTGCATCAATAATCAGTTGGCCGTTTTGCCATACCTTAATGGTGCCTTTCTTTTTTTGCGATAGTTTAACTTCCCATATTACTTCCACCCATTGGTTCCTGGGAAAATCAACGGCTGTGTTTTCATCCTGAAAAAAATCGTCAACATAAAATTTATGCTCCACGCACAACCGGTTATTCAAAAGCGCCAGGCGCATGCCTGGCCCTGCGCCAACGGCTGTTTGTTCTTCCATATCCATAAGAAAAAACCAATCGGCCGATTGGGTTCCGACCAAATAATACCACGCTGTTACACGCAATGTTTCACCTTCCCAAAACGCCATATTTTGCTTGGAAATGCTGCACTTTGAAACAAAAGAACCTTCTGATTTCCGGGCATCAAATTTAAGCGCTTTGTTACCGCTGTGTTTTACGGTGGTATCAATTGTTATGGAATTTTGGCTATGCGTAAGCTGTGAAAACGACCAATGCGTATCATCATTCGAAATAAGTTCGCTGAATGCAGTATACGTTTCAAAACCATCAGCATAAAAATCCGGTCCGTCAAAAAACTTTTTTTTATTACAGCCAATAAACAGCGCAATAAAAAGTATGTAACATAAACAGTGTTTCATTTTTTTTCTTTTTTATTCAGCATATAGCCAAGGCTTAACCCGGCCCAATGCGTGTATTGAAAATCGACCAAATAGGAAACAATGGGTGTATACGAAACGCGGTAAAACCATTTTTTACCCGGAGGTTGATAACGATAACCCAATAAGCCGGTTGCCCGGGCAAAAAAACTTCCCTTGGTAGTTATGGTAATGCCCTGGCCTATGCCAACTT
>DASPJQ010000421.1:0-4905 GCA_035628535.1 Flavobacteriales bacterium
AAAAGGACTGTTCACCAAACTGCCTTATTTTGGCAAGCACAATAAATACTATGAATCCAATCTTGATGAATAAACGCTTCTATATTATTACATTATTGATTTTTGTACACTGTTTGCAAAGCGGCATGGTTATGGCGCAAAACAACCGGGTAAAACAATTTGACCGTAAAAAATGGAACGAGCTGGTTGATGAGATAAAGCGCAAACGGTATGATGCACGCGAAAAAGAACCCGAATACAATTCAAAGGAAATTGAGTTCAGCGATCAAAATGGAGAATACAGCGAGTACAGTGATGCACGTTCGGAATATAACAGCGGAACCGGTGATGGCGGCATTTACGGAACTTCAACCGATGACGAAACTTTTTTTGACAAAACCAATGACCGCAACGGTACCGGCAGTGGCGATGATGTAAACCCGAAATACAATGACCCGGACGAAAATGGGAACGTGAAAAAAGATAACAGTTATGCCGATTCGAAAGATTACCGGCCGGTTGACCGCGATTACCAGAGCAGGCAGGTACCTGTTCAGCATTATTCAAAAAGTACCAGTGAATCGGCCGCGGGTGGGGGTAGTTCACTTTGGCTTATCATTATTCTTGTAGCCGTTCTGGCTGCTGCCGTCATATACATGATCATAGCCTCCTCAAAAAGCGGTAATAAAAAAGTGGCGGTTCCTGAAACCACGCTTGAAAAAATGGAAAACATGACCATTACCAAGTCAGAACTTGAACTGGCGCTTGAGGCCGCCTTAAAGGACAAAAATTACCGCGAAGCCGTTCGTATTTATTTTATTGCTGTGATTAAAGAAATGAAAGACCACAGCTGGATACGATGGGAAAAGAAAAAAACAAATTATCATTACATCAACGAAATTACAGGGCGTCCGCAACAACCCGATTTTGTTACCGCAACCCGTGCTTTTGAAATTGTATGGTACGGCAACCGCAGCATGGCCGAAGGCGATTATTACCAGGTTGAACCTTTGTTCAAACGTTTATTAACTTCAATCCAGTAAACGCCTTTCATTGAAAAATAAGCTCGCAATATTTATAGGAATTGGTTTGGTTTGCGCCATTGTCATTTTTTTACTGTTCTATATGTATACGCCAGAAGACCCTAAGCTGGCTAAAGACGAGGTTAAAAAGAAAAAATTTGTACCCAAGCGCAACAATTGGGAAGACACGAAAACAGGCCACCGGAGCCTGGAGCCGTATGGTTCATTCATATTTTACCAATTGCTGAAAAGCCAGTACGGGGATATGCGTACCCTCAGATCAAACTCGCAATACAAAAGCCTTGATACCATAAATACAAATAAACGGCTGTACGTTTTTGTTGGGGGCAAATTCAAAACACACGAAAAACGCATCGAGAAAGTATTGAATTTTGTTGACCGTGGGAATGACGCCTTAATTTGTGCCGATATATTCCCGGAGCAGGTCAAAACCATTTTGGAAGACTATTACCAGGTTAGAAAGTCATGGTACAAAAGTGTTTCCACCAACTTTACCGACACGGCCTTACAGGTACCATCTTATTTTAAGTTTAATTTCATTTATAAGTTAAAGACCAAGGAACGTTTTTGGACTTCGTTTGAACGTGTGAGCAATTATTATAGTACTTACCCGTCAGAACAAACCTCTTCTGATGTGACAATTTACGAAACCAATGTCGGAAATTTCAACCCTGTTTTTATTTCCATCCCACACGGGAAGGGACGTTTATACCTGCATTCGCTTCCATACAGTTTAACCAATATTGCCCTGAAATATGAATCGGGCGTAAGGCATGCCGAACGGTTAATAGCCTGCCTGCCACAGGAGCCCATTATTTTTGATGTATACATAAACAATCATCCGCAGGGTGGCGATGATGGCGGTGATCCAACCAAACGGAGCAGCCCGCTGGAATTTATATTGGCCAACAAACCGTTGCGGTGGGCCTATTATTTATTGCTTACCGGGCTTGTGCTGTATATCTTATTCAAATCAAAACGCAAGCAGCGCATTATTCCGGCCCGGGAGGAAGTGGAAAACAACAGCGTTGAGTTTGCCGATACCATGAGCAAATTGTATTTACAATACGGCCAGCATAAATACATTGTATTTCAGCAGGAAAGAAATCTTTTAAATTATATACGCAATAAGTATTATATTAAAACCATGAAAGTGGATGAAGAATACATTCAGCGTACCGCAGTAAAATCAGGAATTGACCAGGCGCGTCTCAAGCGGTTGTTTGAGCGCTTTGCTGAAATCAGGCGGGCGAATTATGCTTCGTCAAACGATGTGGTCCAGATATATGCCGAAATAGAACATTTTTACAAAAACTGCAAATAAAACAAAATGGAAAACAACCCGAACAATGAAAACCCGGTCAATCCCGTTAACCCGATTAATCCGGAAATACACCAGCAGATAAACACCGGTAACAATGATTTTTTTAATCCTGCACGTTTGCAGCTTGAAAAAATCACCAATACGGTTTACGCTGCAAAAAACCAGATATCGCGTTACGTTATTGGCCAGCACGAAATGACGGAGCTCCTGCTCATAGGCATTTTGGCTAACGGTCACGTACTGCTGGAAGGTGTACCGGGTATTGCAAAAACACTTACCGCAAAAGTGTTGTCAAAAACATTGTCGGCACAGTTTGCCCGCATTCAGTTCACACCTGACCTTATGCCAAGCGATGTAATTGGAACATCAACCTACAACATGCAAACGGGAAAGTTTAATTTTAACAAGGGCCCGGTGTTCAGCAACATTGTTCTTATTGATGAAATTAACCGCGCTCCGGCAAAAACGCAAGCGGCCCTGTTCGAGGTGATGGAAGAACGTCAAATAACGTACGAAGGCGTTACTTATCCCATGGAATTTCCATTCCTGGTAATGGCTACCCAAAACCCGGTTGAACAGGAAGGTACCTACCGCTTGCCTGAAGCGCAGCTTGACCGTTTCCTTTTTCGCATTAAGTTGCATTACCCCAACCGCAGCGAAGAACAGGAAATTTTAAAACGTTACCAACATGCCATTAAAACACCTGACCTGAATGATATTGAAAAAGTGTTCAGCGTACAACACCTGAAAGAGATCCAGGAACTCATCATTAAGGTGCACATCAGCGAAGGTATTTTGAAATATATAGCCGACATTATTTGCAACACGCGTGAACATGGCAAATTGTTCCTGGGCGCATCGCCACGCGCCTCATTGGCCTTGCTGCGCTCAGCCAAAACACTTGCAGCATTACGCGGGCGTGATTTTGTTGTACCTGACGATGTGCAGTTTCTTGCATTCCACGTGTTGAACCACCGCATTATATTAACCCCCGAAGCGGAAATGGAAGGCGTAAATACCGAACAGGTGATCCAGGAAATCATTCAAAAAGTGGAAGTACCAAGGTGATAAAGTTTATTAAAGCACTATACATTAAAAACCGGTTCTTTGTGGCGCTGGCTGCAACCGTTATTGTATTCGGTTTTAGTTTCGGCTGGCCATACTTGTTCCCCATTGCGCAATTTATGCTCATTGGGTGTGCAGTACTGCTTATTGCTGATACCGTTATTTTATTTATTCCGAATTCAACCATTATTGCTTCGCGCAGGCTTAACAGGCAACTTTCACTGGGCGATGAAAATCCTGTGAGCATTACGCTGTTGAACCGCATGCGCATTCCGGTTGACATTGTTGTGCATGACGAAGTGCCTGTACAGTTGCAATGGCGAAACTTTAAAATGAAAGCGCACCTTGACATGGGTGAACGAAAAATGTTGCAATACACCGTACGGCCAACAGAACGCGGAGAATTTAATTTCGGAAAGCTGAATATATTTTGCACCAGTTTCCTGGGTTTTGCCGAAAGAAGAATTATTATAGACGAAGATTTTAATGCAGCCGTTTATCCTTCAATCCTGCAAATGCGTAAGTACGAATTGAAAATTACAAACAAGGTAAGCCTGAGCGAAGGCATTAAAAAAATAAGGCGCCTTGGTCACAACAATGAATTTGAACAAATAAAGCCGTATGTAAAAGGCGATGATTACCGCAGTATAAACTGGAAAGCCACCAGCCGTAAACATGAGTTGATGGTGAACCAGTACCAGGATGAAAAATCACAACAGGTATATTGCATCATTGATAAGAGCCGTGTTATGCGCATGGCATTTAATGGCCTAACCCTGCTCGACCACAGCATCAACTCGGCATTGGTGATTTCCAACACAGCACTCATCAAATACGACCGTGCCGGCATACTAACCTTTGCCGACAAAATTGGCAGCCATATCCCGGCTGAGCGGTCCTCAACCCAACTGAAACAAATCCTTGAATTGTTGTACAGGCAAAAAACAAAATTCATGGAATCGAACTATGAATTGCTGCACTATTCAATCCAGAAAAACATTAAAGGGCGCAGTTTGCTTTTCCTGTTTTCAAATTTTGAGAGCCAGTATAGCCTGCAACGTGCTTTACCGGTGCTGCGCAAGATCAGCCAACGCCATTTATTGTGCGTGATTTTTTTCCACAATACCGCTTTTGACACCATTAACGAAACCCAGGCGGTTAACCTCAAAGAGGTTTATTTAAAAACCATTACGCAAAAATTTTCAGAAGAAAAAAAGCGCATGGTGCAGGAGTTAAGGCAGTACGGCATACAAGCCATCCTTACAACCCCCGAAAACCTTTCCATTGATACTATCAATAAATACCTTGAGTTAAAATCAAGGGGAATGATTTAATGCATTTATGTACTTGGTTTTAATGGTCATACGAAAAACCCTTCCGGCATTTTTTTTAATTGCCATGCCTGCTTTCAACCCTGCCTACGCGCAAGATACCTCAGCCGCGAGAAACAGCTTTTTTTTCGAACTGGCGGGCAGTGGCGGTTTTTTTTCCTTT
>DASPJQ010000422.1:0-3429 GCA_035628535.1 Flavobacteriales bacterium
AAACCGTACTGATAACGCTCTTGCGCCCCCAATTGACATAAATACGGTACAGGAAACGGTTGCGCACCTTGCATACAGCCATGTATATCCCAACCCGGCAAACAGCCAGGTAACAGTTGAATTTGAGGTGAGCGAGCCGGGTAATTATTCAATACAATTGGTTGATGCATTAGGCCATATTGTTTACACTGAAGCATGTGGTAAAATTGACCTGTTTTGCAAGAAAAACATTGATATAAACCAACTTGAACGCGGGGTTTACTTTGTCAACATCCTGTCAAAAGACGGCCGCATAAGCAAACGCCTCGTTAAATTATAAGAATAAGCCAATTATTATTGCCCCCGCATCGGTACAGGTGCGGGGTTTTTTATTTATTTTGAAACATGTCAGGACCCTTTCGCTTTACAGGTATTTTTTTAACTGCCATGCTTTTGTGCATGCGGCTTCCTGCTCAGCACATAAAAGGTCTTCCCTTTATCAAAAACTATTCACCACGCGACTATAAAGCAACCCCTCAAAACCTGGGTATTTCGCAAAGCGCTGAGGGTCTTTTTTACTTTGCCAATGCAGCCGGGGTGCTGGAATTTAACGGTAAAAACTGGAAACTGCATAAAATACCCGGTAACGTGGCAACCAATTGCGTGCTGGCTTCACGTGACAGGAACATTTACGCGGGCGCTTTTGGTGAATTCGGCTATTTTAAAAAGATGGAAACCGGTGAGCTGAAATACCGCTCACTAACACCCAAAAACAATGCCGATATTGGTAAAATTGTATCCATCCATGAATTAAAAGACGGGATTTATTTTCAAACCAAAAAAGGATTTTACCAGGCAAAAAACGATAAAGTACATTTTATTGAAGCCCCGGCCAATTTGCATATCGCCCACTTTTGCAACGGCCACATTTTTGTAAAATTAAAGGAACGCGGACTGTATGAATTTACCGGTCATGCCTACAAACCCGTGCCCTATGGTGAAATGTTTGCCAGTGCACCCATATTTGGTGTGATTGAGGGCCCTAACACATTTGCCGTTATTACCGATACTGAAGTTTACGTAGCCATAAAGGATAAGCCGTTTGAAAAAATGGATTTGCCTTTTTCCAATTTTAATTCGGTAAAACTCCTGGATAATAAATACATCAGTTTCGGTTTGTTTGGCGATGGTTTGGTTGTTACCGACTATACCGGAAAAATTGTGCACCAGCTCACGGTTGACAATGGATTGCAGGACGGTACCATTAACGACCAGTTCCTGGATAGCGAAAAAAACCTGTGGCTGGCTTTAAACCGCGGCATAACCAAAGTTGAAGTTTTTTCACCGGTAACAAGTTTTGGTTTTAACCAGGGCATAAAAAGTTCCATTGAAAGCATCCTTGATTTTAAAAATGAAATCTATATCAGCACATACAACGGCCTGTTTTACCTGAATAAAACATCGCGTAAATTTGAGCAGGTCTCAGGGTTAAAAAGCGATTGCTATGGGCTCAACACCTTTGTTTTTAATGGCGATACAAGTTTGTACGTGGCAGCCAACAGCGGCATTTCGCGCATAAGCAATCACAGTGCGCAAAAAGTAATTGATTGCATACCGTACAATTTCGCCCAATCAGCTTATTACCAAAACCGCATTTTTGTTTGCAATGACGATGGTTTCAGGTCCTACATTTATGTGAATGGCGTATGGAAGCAGGAAGACCTGGATTATGAAATCAGCTCACCTGTTTTTACATTCTGTGAAGAAAACGACCGAACGGTTTGGGTTTCCGACCTGAATGAAGGTGTATACCGCGTAAGCATTCAGCCGTCAATGAAGGAAAAGGTAACGGTTGACCGGCTTGACAAAAACAGCCTGCCAAAAGGTTTTGTGTATGTGTACAACTATAAAAAACAGGTCCTGTTCGGGACCTCCAACGGTATTTACGAATACAGCGAAAAGGACAAAAAATTTACCCGTTCGGCATTCAACCCGCCTTTTAAGGAAAAGTTTGCCGTACACCGCATGGCTGTTGACGGCAAAAATAATTTATGGCTATCGGTTTTTTATGAGCGAAATGCCGAATACGATGTAACTTATTACAATGGCACATCGTGGATTTACCAGTCTTTTCAGCAGTCAGGCAATGACATTATTCAATGCATTGGGTCCGATAAAAATTTTGCCTACTTTGGGTCTGCATCGGGATTGTTTTGCTACGACTATTCAGAACATATTAATTATGAAACCGGGTTTAAAACGTACATTGATGAATTTGCCGCTGAGGGTGAACGGCAATCAATTACTGAAAACGGTTCCAGCCGGGCGCTTGCATACAGGCAAAACGATTTAATATTTCAATTTTACGCCAATTCCTATACTGAGGAACAGGGGACCGTTTACAGTTATTTCCTGGAGGGATATTCCAAAAAATACAGTAAATGGACCACCGATAACCATGCCATATTCACAAACCTGCATGAGGGCGACTACGTGTTCAAGGTCAAAGCCAAAAATATTTTTGGCAAGGTAAGCCCCGAGGCCAAATTCAGTTTCACCATTCTGGCGCCATGGTACCGCACCTGGTGGGCTTATTGTTTATACGTTGTTTTATTGATTGCCTTTGTTTACCTGGTTGTGTCTTACTCAACCCGCAAATTAAAAAACGTAATTAAAGAACGAACGGCCGAAGTGGTGCAGCAAAAAGAAGAAATTGAAAAACAAAAAGTGGTGCTTGAAGTGAAAAACCGCGATATCCTTGACAGCATCAAATACGCCAAACGTATACAGGAAACCATTATCCCGAGCGAAGAAACCCTTCAAAAAGCCATTACCTCTGATATGTTTGCGTTTTTTAAACCCAAGGATATTGTGAGCGGAGATTTTTATTGGATGAGTGAAGTGGACGACCTGGTTTTAATTGCCGTTGTGGATTGCACAGGACACGGTGTGCCGGGCGCATTGGTAAGCATTGTGGGCAATAATGGTTTAAACCGGGCAGTGAATGAATTTAAACTGCGTAAACCGGCCGAAATCCTGGATAAACTGGCCATATTGACCGAAGAAGCTTTCAGGCAATCGGGTAAAGAAGAATTGCGCGATGGAATGGACATTACACTTCTCTCCATCCATAAAAAAACAGGCGAGATGCAATATGCCGGGGCCAACAACCCGCTGTGGATCGTGCGCAGCAATAATACGTTTGAAGAAATAAAAGCCAATAAACAACCCATTGGTAAATTTGAAAACAGGCAGCCGTTCACCAACCATTCGTTCAGGCTCAACAAAGGCGACTCGGTGTTTATGTTTACCGATGGGTATGCCGACCAGTTTGGCGGACCAGGCGGTAAAAAATTTAAGTACAAGCAACTGCAGGAATTGCTCATTTTAAACAGCCAGCTTAAGTTCCCGTTTCTGAAATCACTGCTGTCACAAACGTTCGAAGAATGG
>DASPJQ010000423.1:0-1053 GCA_035628535.1 Flavobacteriales bacterium
AAATCTTCTTGTTGATCTCAAACTCAACCCCATCAAGCATAAGCCTGGTATGCGTTCCCTGGGAGTTTTTTACCATATTGGCATTCAAAAAATCAAAAATAAAAATGCCGCCCGGCTTAAGCGCCCTGTAAACATTTTCCAAAACCTGCAAATCGTCCTGCTCATGCTCAAAATAGCCAAAACTTGTAAACAAATTAAAAACATAGTCATACTTGTTTTGGCCCATACTTTTACGCATGTCCTGCATTTCAAAATGCAACGTTTCATTTTCAAATTTTTTGGCAAAATCAATATTGGCGCATGAAAGGTCAGCCCCTGTTACATCCAGGTTTTTACTGTTCAGGTAAACGCTATGCCTTCCACGGCCGCAGGCCAGGTCAAGCACCTTTTGCCCGTCTTGCGGATTAAGGTGGGTGAGCAGGGCATCAATAAAAGTATGTGCTTCTTCGTCATCACGATGCCTGTAAAGTAAATGATAATAATCGGTATTAAACCAGCTTTCAAACCAATTGGTCATTTTACGCGCTTATGGGTGAACGTTGGTTGTCAATTTCGGTGAATACAATTTTGTACCAGGTACCGGGTTTGTGGTTAACCAGCGTTACGGTACCGTTCAATTGTTCGCTCAATATTTTAATGAGCTCAAAGCCGAGCGATGAATGGTCAGTGGCTTCAAATTTTTCCTTATCAAAACCAAGTCCGTTGTCGCCCACAATCATTTCATATTCGCCAGTGCGCAGGTTACGTTTCAAACTGATTTCAACAATGCCGGCCTCAACCTTGTTAAATGCATATTTAAGCGAATTGGAAATGATTTCGTTCAGGATGAGCCCTACGGGAATAACGGTATCAATTCCCATTTGAATGGAATTGATGTTGCATACAAGCTCAATTTTTTTATTGACGTTGTAAGTATGAATGAGTTCTTTTACCAGGTGTTGCACATAATCGGCAAGGTCAATTTTACTGAAATCTTTTGACTCATAAAATTTGGTGTGAATGATTGCCATGGACTTAATGCGGTTCTTGCACTCTTCAAAAACCTTTAGCGAT
>DASPJQ010000424.1:0-1099 GCA_035628535.1 Flavobacteriales bacterium
ATGGGTCAATAAAACCCTGCGGCATTGCTTGTTTCCCGAAGGCAAGGCTGCAAGATCATCAAAAGTGCCTGTTTTGTCATAAATAACCCTGTCATAGCCCATTATTTCGCTGTATACCACCCGCGCTTTTTCAATGTTGCTTACACCAATCATGGCACCTGCCACGCCCCCGCAGGAGTGACCTGACTCCATGAACCAATCATTGGCTTCAACCACATTGAAAATATTGCCATTGGGATCCTGTACAAAAAAATGTTTTGACCCATCAGGCGCTGTATTGAGGCCTCCCATGATTTTTTCACCGGCATTTTTCAAGGCATTGAAATGGGCCTCAACGGTGCGGCATTTCATGCGGCAGGCATACAAACCGAGGTCACCCAATTGAATTTCAAAAACGGCTTTTTGGGTATTGCGGCTGGTATATTGCCATATTTCAAAACCACCCCCTCCATTCATGTTTATGGCCAGCGTGGCCGTGCGCGCCTGTACTTTATTGCCTGTATAATCAATCATTAAGGGGGCTTCGGCCGCTTCTTCAAATATTTTCACATCGTTGCCGAACCACTTGCGGTACCATTTCCATATAGCCTCTACATTGGGAACGCCAACGCCCATTTGTTGTATGCCGCTGATTATATAAGACATGTTAATTAACTGTTTATGTTGCGAAAATAAACATTATTTTAGCCGCCCGAATAGTAAAAAATGAACTCAAAAATTCTTATCCCTGCTGTTTTAGGTCTTACACTTGTATTTGCTGCCTGTGGCGGTAAAAAGGGCAATAAAGGTGAAAACGTTGAAATTAAAACCGCTAAAGACTCGGCCAGTTATGCTGCCGGGCTCAGCGAGGGCGAACGCATGCAAACCATGCTGGAACAAAGTCATGCTGACACCCTTTTAAACCAGGAATTGTTCCTGGCAGGTTTTAATGACTACATGCATAAAAACCCCAAACTTAACAAAGATGTGGCTGAGCGCGTATTGCGCAGTTTTTTTGGAAAAATTCAGCAAAATGCCTCGGCAAAACAAGAAGCCGAACTTGAACAATTTAAAAAAGAGCACGCTGCCGAAAAAGAGGCCTCGGAAAAATGGATGGAAG
>DASPJQ010000425.1:0-3634 GCA_035628535.1 Flavobacteriales bacterium
TGGGTTTGATGCCACTACAGCCATCAGGGCTGAGTCGCCCATTATCAACACTACAGGTAAATTCGGTATCACCATTGACTTTAATTATATTGAAAATGGTGAGGGCGCTGTTGACAACGCACAATTGTGGTACAATGACGGTAGCGGATGGACCTTTTTGGTTGACCTTCCAAAAACAGCGTTGTGTGGTGCCCAGGGTTTATGGACCAATTTCAATACAACGTTGCCTGCTTCGTGTGATAACAATCCAAACGTACAAATAGGTTTTACATGGGATAACGATAACAATGCTGCAGGTACCGACCCTTCTTTTGCGGTTGACGACATAACGCTTGACGCACCTACGTCAAGTCCAACTGCCTGCTTCACATTTTCACCGGCATCACCTTGTGTGGGTGCTACCGTATCGTTTACCGATTGTTCTTCCGGTGGAACAACTCCGTATACCTATGCATGGACCTTTACCGGGGGCACACCTGCAACCTCAACCGCAGCCAATCCCACCTGCACTTTTGCGGCAGCAGGTCCGCATAACGTAACGCTTATTGTAACCGATGCACTGGGGAATGATGATACCGTGACACAGGTTGTTAATGTGGTTACCTGTGCCAGTCCTACGGCCAGCTTTACGTTTTCACCGGCATCACCGTGTGTTGGAGCAACGGTAACATTTACCAATACATCGGGTGGCGGTTCCCCACCGCTGTCCTACGCATGGACGTTTGCAGGTGGTACACCGGCTACATCAACCGCTACAAATCCTACCTGTACATTTGCAGCGGCAGGCCCGCATAACGTTACGCTTATTGTTACCGATGCGTTGGGTAATGACGATACGGTAACACAGGTTGTGAATGTGGTAGCATGTACAGCTCCTGTTGCATCGTTTAGTTTCACACCCAACCCGGTTTGTGCCGGCTTGCTTGCATCATTCACCAATACAAGTACAGGCGGGCCGTTTACTTCGGCTTCATGGACTTTTATTGGAGGCACTCCGGCTACATCAACGTCAACTACTACAGCCACAACCACCTGGGCAGCGCCCGGCTCTTATACTGTAACGCTCATTGTAAACACGGCCACAAGTGCTGACACCGTTACCCAGGTAGTTACAGTCGTGAATTGTTCAACACCGCCCGTTGCCAACTTTGCACCAAGCTCAAACCCTGTTTGCAATGGCAGTTGCATTAATTTCACCAACATGTCGTCAAGCACCACAGGCACTTTTACCAGTTCGTGGACCTTTACCGGGGCAACACCAGCTTCGTCAACAGCTACCAACCCCACCAATGTTTGTTACAGCGCAATTGGTTCTTACCAGGTAACGCTAATTGTAACCGATGCTTTGGGTTCTGACACGGCTGTTCAAAATATCAATGTTATCAACTGTCCGCCTGTTGCCGGTTTCACGTTCACGGGTAACGACACTGTTTGTGCAGGTTCATGCATTGCGTTTACCGATACGTCAACCAATGTGCCTACCACATGGAGCTGGTCATTCCCCGGTTCGGCAACGCCAACATCAACGCTGCCAAATCCACCGCCTATTTGTTACTTCAATCCGGGCACATACCCTGTAACACTTACCGTAACCAATGCGGCAGGTACAGACTCACATACACAAATTTTTACGGTTATTGATTGTTCACCACCCAATGCAGCGTTTACGGTTGATGATGTCAATATTTGTCTTGGGCAATGTGTAACAGTTAATAATACAACCATCAGCGCATCGCCAGCTACTTACGTGTGGTATGCACCATATTCAAGCACCGATACAGTCAATTTTGGTGAACCGGGTCAGTTCTGCTATCCTGATACGGCAGGCTTGTTCACCATAACCATGATTGCTTACAACCCATATGGTTCAGACACTGCTACGCAATTCATTATTGTGGACACACTTCCCATCATTGAAGCGTTCCCTGATGAAATTACCATTAGCCTTGGCGACAGCCTTGACATGTGGGTAGTGGCCAATAACCCTGATGTGGATTATTTATGGACCAGTACCGACACGAATTCGCTTGATGGTGTTGACTCGTCACTGTATATGATTAATGTGACCCCTACTTATCCCGATACCACATATTATTACGTTTACGTAACAGGCTCCAATGGTTGCGCCAATGTTGACTCCGTCATTGTGTATGTTGAGTTGGTTGATGTGGTCATGTTGCCAAATGCCTTTAGTCCAAATAACGATGGGTTCAATGATTTCCTGCGAGTCTTGGGGCCGGGTATTGTGAAAATGGATCTTGTCGTCTACAACCGGTACGGCCAGTTGGTATTTCATGGTACCGAACAGGAAAAAGGCTGGGACGGTACCATGAAGGGTAAACCGCTTGATACCGGTGTATTTGCCTGGTACCTGACATATGAACTGGAAAACGGACTCAAAGGTGTCCAAAAAGGAAACGTTACATTAATACGATAGGAGAAGAGTCATATGAAATCAAAGATTCGCGAATACATTAAAAAGATGGAAATGAGCAAAAAGACAGTTTTAAGCGCAGCAATTGTATTAGCTAACGTGGCAGGGTATACGCAGGGCGATACCCATTATTCACAGTTTTATTCATTGCCATTGGCCATCAATCCGGCAACCGCAGGTATGTTTGAGGGTTCGTTAAGGGCCACTGCCGATTACCGTACGCAATGGACAAGCGTAACCACGCCCTGGAAAACCATGGCGTTTTCTACTGATTTTAAATTCGGAGAGGACGACCAGTCGGGTAATTTCTTTAACGGGGGCGTTATGGTTTATAACGATATAGCCGGTGATTCAAAGTATAAAACCGGTTTGTACAACCTCGCTTTCGGTTATACAGTTCATGTGCAATACGAGTCCTATTTTACCATGGCGTTGCAGGGCGGTTTAATCCAAAACAGCATTGATTATGGGGCGCTCAATTGGGAAAGCCAGTACAACGGGTATGAGTTTGACCAGTCAAAACCTACTATGGAAAACAAAGACGGTTCATTCTCTTACAACCGTGGTGATGTTTCGTTGGGTCTTTACTACTTTAACGCAACCAATGAAAAATACACGTTTTTCGGAGGCATAGCCGCCAATCATTTGCTTGGCCACAACATCAGTATGACGCAAGTTGTTAAAGACCATATCATGCGCAAGTATACTGCGCACGGTGGTTGTCAAATGGTGTTTGACCGTTTTGGTTTTATCCCGAATTTTTTATTTGTGTACCAGGGCCCAAATATGGTGACTAACTTTGGAGCCGATTATAAAATTTGGTTGACTGACCAATCGCAGTACACAGGTTTTATTGATGAAATCTCTGTTGGCTGGGGAACTTATTACCGTTTTGGTGATGCCGTTCTTGCTTCTGCCCGGTTTAATTATGCAGGTTTTTCTCTTATGGGCAGCTATGATTTTAACATAAGCAAATTCAAGACCGCTACATTAGGTCGCGGTGGATTGGAAATACTGCTTTCATACCGTGCCCAGTTTGGTATCGGTAAGGGAAGGTCAACCAAATTCCTGTAATCACACGTTAGGATGTATGCAAAGGCTATGGACATATTGCTTCATGGTGGCCTTTGTATTTTTTTCCTGTAAAAAAAATAAGGACGGGAGTGCACCCAAAGTTGATATTGCTTCGCCTTTGGCGAA
>DASPJQ010000426.1:0-2201 GCA_035628535.1 Flavobacteriales bacterium
CAAGCGTGTATTTGTAAAAATTTATACCGATTGGTGTGGCCCCTGTAAAACAATGGATAAGAAGGTGCTTTCCAAAGCACGCATTACCGAACCACTTGCCCGGTATTATTACAGTGTTGCGTTTAATGCCGAACAAACCGGCAATGTCAATTTCAAAGACAGTGTGTTTGTTTTCAACCCCAACCTGGGTCCCGGCACGCATAACCTGGCGTTTCACCTGGGTAAAGATGCCGGGCACATGTATTACCCCACCATTGTGATCCTGGATGAGAAGCTGGATGTATTGTACCATTATCCTGGTTACATGAATGTGGCCAACCTTGAGGAAGCGCTTTATTTGTATAAAGATCTGCAGAAATAGTTTGGTTAAATGGTGTACACTGAATGCGCATAATTTCTGTTGGTTTATAATAATTGCCACGTTTTCAATAGTATTCATTCATCATCGGTTAATTCTTTTTAATTCATCCATTCACATATTCTGTTATTTTTACCTGGTGAAAATATTTTCCATACCAGTTTCACTAAATGATTAACCAATAACAATTAAAATAACTAAAACTATGGCCTTTGAATTAGCCCCTTTACCATACGCCAACAATGCGCTTGAGCCGCATATTGATGCGCGCACCATGGAAATTCACCACGATAAGCATCACGCTGCCTATACAACCAACCTGAACAACGCCATTAAAGGCACCGAATGGGAAAATAAATCAATTGAAGAAATAATTGCCAATATTTCCAAAGCGCCTGTAGCGGTACGCAACAACGGTGGAGGTTATTGGAACCACAATTTTTTCTGGAACATTATGGGACCAAATGCTGGGGGAAACCCAACCGGTGCGCTTGCCGAAGACATTAATAAGACATTTGGTTCATTTGATGAATTCAAAACAAAATTTGCCGCTGCGGCCACTTCGCGTTTTGGATCGGGATGGGCCTGGTTGTGTGTTACGTCAAAAGGCCTTGAAATTTGTTCAACCGCCAACCAGGATAACCCGCTTATGGACATTGAAGGCGCGCGCGGTTGTGCCGGAACTCCCATTTTGGGATTGGATGTGTGGGAACACGCTTATTATTTGAACTATCAAAACCGCAGGCCTGACTACATTACCGCGTTCTGGAATGTGGTTAACTGGAACAAGGTGGCTGAATTGTACGCCAAGGCTAAGAAATAGTAGTGAGATGTGGGGGCTGGAGGGAATAAAGTACAAAGTATAGAGTACAAAGTACAAAGTGTAAAGTACAGAGATTTGAGTAGTGAGAAGTGTGAGTTGGGGGGGAGTGGATTTGATTTACGTACAAAATTTTACAAAGCTGTTGCTTCTAAAGTAACGGCTTTTTTATCCGGGCCACCTTGTATTTAGTACGGGTATTAATCAATATACGTATCAATCTCCGGTATAAACTCCTTTAAATCTTTGATACGGTTTTCATCGCTTGGATGGGTGCTCAATAATTCGGGTGTTGCCGCACCGCCCTGTTGTGCCATTTTTGTCCAGAAACTAATGGCTTTGTTCGGGTCATAGCCTGCCATTTTTCCGAATACAAGACCAATTTTATCCGCTTCAGTTTCGTGTTTGCGCGAATAACTAAGTATTCCTAAAGCCGAGCCAATACCGTATGCCTGCATGAAAATTTGTTGACCCACAGTGGGTGAGCTTCCCATCAGTACACCAAATGTACCACCAATACCTTGTGCAAGCATGCCCTGGCTCATACGCTCATTGCCATGGCGGGCTATGGCGTGCGATATTTCATGGCCCATTACCACGGCCAATTCATCTTCATTTTCCACCAGGTTCATAATTCCGGTATATACTACTATGAGTCCACCGGGCATACACCATGCGTTTATAGTTGGATCATCAACCGTATGCACCTCCCATTTAAACCCTTCAATGCGGTACATTTTGTCTTTTTTCTTCAGATAGGTTTCAACTGATCCCTTGATTTTTTTTGCGCAACGGTCAACCATTTGCGCACGCGGGTCACTTAACGGAACAATTTTAGCGGTGGCAAGGAATTCGCGGTACTGCTGGTCGGCCATTTTAATTAATTCACCTTCGTTAATGAGGTTCATTTGTTTACGGTTGGTTACCGGCACGCGATGGCCGCATGAAACCAGTATTGCCAACAGTACAAGAATAGAAATGATTTTTTTCATTTTAATCATCGGTTTTTTTTGCCTGTATAAT
>DASPJQ010000427.1:0-4051 GCA_035628535.1 Flavobacteriales bacterium
GTCTCTTGTTTCACGGCTCTTTTCTGTTTTTACCGGAACTGGTTCAATATCCCGGTTTCTGAAAACGGGTTGCGGTTTCAATACAGTTTTTGCCGGTTCGTTATCACTGTCATAGGATCTTTCCTGAACAAAGGATGTGGCCTGGTATACCTCCTCCTTTCTTTCGGTTTCAATTGCTGTTTTCTCTTTTGCAAACGATTCATTTTTTTTTTCACTGACCGTGTTTTCAACCGTACCCTGATGTGGGAAGTAAAAACCTGTGCGGTAATGCCTCTTGGTTATACCGCAGGAAGCAAGCATCACTACAAACAAACCGTATGCAAGATGTTTATGCACCCATCAAATATACGCCAATCACGTATGATCCGTATCTACAATTACACGAAGTTTTTCAAGTGCATTGTGAATTCCCGAAATATTTTCATAACTTAACTGAAGACGCCCGTTTTTCTCTTCCATTTTTGCAGTTCGATGGTGTTTTTCAATGTATTTGAGCACCCGGGTGAATTTGGACGATTCATAAAAAGGCGATTTGGGATTGGTAATGAAATGCCCGATGAGTTTCTTTTGTTTCAAAATTAGTTTCTCAAAACCTATATCTTTTGCTAACCAACGCAACCGTACCGTGTCAATCAATTCCTCCGTGCTTTTGTGCAAAGGTCCGAAACGGTCAACCAGGCTTAACCTGAATTTTTGAAGGGCCTCCTCTTCTTTTATATCGTCAAGTTCTCTATAAAGTATCAGCCTTTCGGTTACATTGTTCACATACGAATCAGGAATCAATAATTCAAGGTCGGTTTCAATAACACAATCGTTCACGTAATTGTATGTTGAGTCCTCGTCCACTTTATACAAATCCCTGAACTCGGTTTCTTTCAATTCGTGCAAAGCCTCATCCAGAATTTTTTGGTAGGTTTCATACCCGATATCGGAAATAAAACCGCTTTGTTCACCACCCAACAAATTTCCCGCCCCTCGAATGTCCAGGTCGCGCATAGCAATGCTGAACCCGCTTCCCAAATCGCTGAATTGTTCAATGGCCGAAAGGCGCCTGCGCGCTTCCTGGGTCAGTAATTGCATACCCGGAACCATCAGTATACAAAATGCTTTTTTGTTGCTGCGTCCAACACGGCCGCGCAACTGGTGCAAATCGCTAAGACCGAAATTATGCGCATCGTTTATAATAATGGTATTTGCATTGGACACATCAATTCCCGATTCAATAATGGTTGTTGCAACCAGCACATCGTATTGTCCGTCCATAAAATCAACCATGATTTCTTCCAGCCGGTCACCTTCCATTTGCCCGTGTCCAACCGCAATGCGCACTTGTGGGCAAATACGCTGGATCATGGCCGCAACTTCGGTAATGTTTTGCACCCGGTTGTGAATGAAAAAAACCTGGCCTCCACGTTCAACTTCATACGTAATCCTGTCGCGAATAATTTCTTCATTGTAAACCGTTAATTCGGTTTGCACGGGATACCGGTTGGGTGGGGCCGTGTTGATTACTGAAAGGTCCCTTGCGCCCATTAATGAAAACTGCAATGTTCGCGGTATAGGTGTTGCGGTCAATGTTAATGTATCAACATTGGCCTTGAGTAATTTTAATTTGTCTTTGACCCCTACCCCGAATTTTTGTTCTTCGTCAATAATGAGCAGCCCCAGGTCGCGAAACTTCACATCTTTTGCTACAACGCGGTGCGTTCCTATCAGTATGTCGATCTGGCCTTTTGCAACGCGCTCAAGCGTGTCTTTTTGTTTACCGGGTGATTTAAACCGGTTAATATAATCAATCGTACACGGAAAATCTTTTAGCCGCTCCTGGAAATTTTTATAATGCTGCAAACTTAAAATAGTGGTTGGAACAAGTATGGCCACTTGTTTGCTATCGGTCACCGCTTTAAAAGCTGCACGAATGGCCACTTCGGTTTTGCCAAAACCAACGTCACCGCATATAAGCCGGTCCATCGGGTATGGTTGTTCCATGTCATGCTTTACCGCTTGTGTTGATTTTAACTGGTCGGGCGTGTCTTCATAAATAAATGAAGCCTCCAGTTCGGTTTGCAAATACGTATCGGGCGAAAACTGGAACCCTTTTTCAGATCTCCGTTTTGCATATAATTTAATCAAATCATAGGCAATTTCCTTGACTTTCTTTTTGGTTTTGTTTTTAAGGTTTTCCCAGGTGTTGGTGCCCAGTTTATTCAACACCGGAACAGTTCCTTCTTTACCAACGTATTTTGAAATGCGGTGCAGCGAGTGTATGGATACATAAACCACATCGCCTCCTTTATAAATTAAGCGAATGGCTTCCTGTTCTTTTCCGCTTACCAGTATTTTTTCAAGCCCGCTGTACTGGCCAATACCATGGTCAATGTGCGTTACATAATCGCCCTTTTGAAGGCTCAGTAATTCTTTCAGTGTAATGGCCTCCTTTGTTTTATTGAAGCCTTCCTGTAATTTGAACCGGTGATAGCGTTCAAACAACTGATGATCGGTAAAACAGGCAATTTTCAAATCATGGTCGGTAAATCCCTCGCGCAAGCTTAAATTGAGCCCGATGAATTTTGTAGTGTATTTTTTGTCTTCAAAAATGCGGTACATGCGCTCCAGCTGTTTCACCTGGTCAGCACAAATTATATTGGTATACCCTAAAATTTTATGCTGGTGAAAATGGTTGGCCAGCAGGTCAAAATTTTTATTGAATGAAGGTTGGAGCGTGGTATTGAAAACAATTTGTTTTTCAAAATTAAGCTCGTTGGTTAGTCCAAAGGCAACAAGTGAAAACCGGAGCAGGTCGCGCCTGAAACCATCGCCATTCATATACAATTCGGTTGGTTCAAGTTGTTTTATGGTGCTGGTTTGCGACTGGTAAATTTCAACCGCTTTCGCATAATGCCTGTCCATTATTTTCCCGGCCGTTTCAACCGATTTAAACCAAATGGTTGTTGAACTATGAATATAATCAAAGAAAAACTGCCTGCTTTCGCGCAATAATTTTTCCTGCACATTCGGTACAATAGTAATTACGGCCAGTTTTTGCTTTGAAAGCTGGTTGATGGTGTCAAAGGTGCGGATTGAATCCACCTCATCGCCAAAAAATTCAATACGGTAAGGGTCTTCATTGGAAAAAGAAAAAACATCCACAATTCCACCGCGTATGCTGAACTGTCCCGGTTCGAATACGTAATCCACTTTTTCAAACTCAAAATCCAGGAGCAACTCATCAATAAAATCAATGGAATATTTTCCACCGTGGATTATTTCAAGCGTATTGGTTTTTAAGTGTGCTTTGGTGACCACCTTTTCAACCAACGCCTCAGGATAGGTTACAATTAATTTAGAACGCTGGTCATGGTCGTTCAACCGGTTGAGCACCTTGGCCCGCATAAGCACGTTGGCATTGTCAGTTTGTTCAGGTTTATAATGCTGTTTGCTGGATGCCGGAAAAAACAACACATTATCGGGAATATGAAATGTGTTTTCAAGATCATTGAACAAATATGCGGCTTCCTCTTTATCGTTCGCAATCAGCAAATGGCTTCCATCGCGTTTTGTAGCGAGAGCCGAAACAATAAACGCATCGGCCGACCCGTGAACGCCCTTTAGAAAAATGCGTTGTTGCAACTTACCTGTCAATGCCTGGTCAAGTTCCTCAACCCCCTTATGGGTCAAATAGCTATGTTGTAATTCCTGTACGGTCACTATAAATGCTCTAACCCCACCTTTGTTTGGGCGGGGGGTTGCAAAGATATAAAGAAGTTTGCATGCGGATTTATGGAAAAACATGCATATCCACGTCCTATATCAAATTTTAACGAATGAAACCATTTCTTTTTGCTGTTTTCTTATACTCCGTGTCTTATATTGGAAAAACACAAACCAATCCGGCCACTGTAACAGGAAAAATTAAAGACGGGGTAACGGGTGAACTGCTACCGTTTGCCAAGATTGCGCTTTTACAAAATGACACTGTCAAATATGTGGCTGAAACAGATTTTGAAGGTTATTATAAAATTCAGAACGTCAAACCCGGAACGTATGATGT
>DASPJQ010000428.1:0-1176 GCA_035628535.1 Flavobacteriales bacterium
CCTGCATAATGGCTTTCATTCCTGAGGCGCAAACCTTGTTTACCGTGGTGCAATGCACAGTATTGGGCAAGCCGGCAAAAATTGCAGCCTGTCTTGCCGGTGCCTGGCCCAGGTTGGCCTGCAATACGCATCCCATTAACACCTCCTGCACTTCTTTCGGGTCAAGGTTTATTTTGTTGATTGCACCTTTAATGGCTACAGCACCCAGGCGGGTTGCCGATACGGATGCCAGTGAACCACCCCAGCTTCCCATGGGTGTTCTTACGGCCGATACGATAAAGACTTCTTTCATGAATATTGTAATAAAAAATTATCTGTGTTATGCGTAAATAATGAAATTTTAAATAATGAAATATATGATTTCAAGCGTTTTCTAAGATATTTTTCCATTTGAAATCTCACTTTCCAAAATTTCTATACCATTTCCAGTTTCCGGGTAATGGTTTGGTTCCTGTTTGGCCCCAGCGATATAACGGTAATTGGTATACGCAGTTCGTTTTCCAGGAACGCTATGTATTCTTTAAATGTCTCTGGCAGTTTGTCCAGCTCATGTATATTTTCAGTGCCTTCTCCCCAGCCCTTCATTTCGGTATAAACCGCCTCAACCCGTTTGTTCACGATGTCATAAGGCTGTTTATCGGTTTTTTTTCCGTCAATTATGTAATGCGTGCATACCTTTACCATGTCAAATCCGTTTAAACAATCAGCTTTCATCATGCATAACTCGGTAACCCCATTAATCATAATGGCGTATTTCAGGGCCGGTATATCAATCCACCCGCAACGCCTTGAACGCCCCGTGGTGGAGCCGTATTCATTCCCGTTTTTGCGCATGCGTTCGCCAATTTCATTGTCCAATTCAGTAGGGAAGGGACCACCGCCTACACGGGTGGCGTAGGCCTTAAAAATTCCAATTACCCGGCCAATTTTTCCAGGCGCTATGCCCAGGCCTGTACAAGCCCCGGCTGTAGTTGTATTGCTTGAAGTGACAAACGGGTACGAACCAAAATCAATATCCAGGAGTGTTCCCTGAGCCCCTTCGGCCAGTATTTTTTTTCCTGCCGCCAGTTGTTCGTTAATGAAATGTTCACTGTCAATTACGTTGTAATCTTTCAGGAATGCAATGCCGTCAAACCATTCCTTTTCCAAAGCGGGCAAATCGTAATCGTATTTATG
>DASPJQ010000429.1:0-14493 GCA_035628535.1 Flavobacteriales bacterium
TTTCTACTACCAAATCAGCTTTCGTACCATGCGCCTGCACCGGGGGGGGGGGTAAAAGTATAAAAAAACAGTTGCAGAAATGACTTCTAAGCAACCTGAGGAATATCCTCACGGCCCAGTTTTTTAAGCATTTTCACGTGATCGGTAAGGGCCTTGAATAAAGTTGGTTCAATATGGTATTCAATCCCAAACTGTTGGGCCACCGATTTTACAATGGGGGCAAGTTTTGGATAATGCACGTGACAAACACCCGTAAAAAGATGGTGTTCAATCTGGAAATTCAATCCGCCAATGAACCAGGTGAGCAGCGTTTTGCGTGGAGCAAAGTTGGTGGTGTTTTCAATTTCGTGCACGGCCCATGAGTTTTCCATTGTTTTGCCATTGTTACCGAGCGGAAGCGCAAAATCAGAGGTGGCTACAATGTGCGCAGGCTGAAAAATGCATGAAAGGAAAAGCCCGGCAAAAAAATGCATGAAGAAAAAGCCGGCAACTACATAATACCAGGGCATGCCCGAGAATAAAATGGGCAATACAATTATATAGCCGTAGTAAAACAGTTTAAAAAGAGTAATGCGAAACAGTGCCTGTTTTAATGAAACGTTGTGTTTTACCAGCAAATCGTGTTGTTTGTAACGCAGCACCTGCATATAGTCCTTCGTGGTCATCCATGCAAGGGTCATGAGCATATAAAAAAACCATACATACAAATGCTGGTAACGGTGATACCAGTAACGCGGCTGCCTGGGCGAAAAACGCAAAAGTTTTATGCTGTCTATGTCCTCGTCAAGCCCGGCCACGTTGGTATACGTGTGATGGAGCTCATTGTGCTGTATTTTCCAGGTTACTGAATAACCGCCAATAATTTCAAGAATATGACCAATGAGCTTATTTACCCGTGGATTGGCCGAATAGGCCCCATGGTGCGCATCGTGCATAACCGAAGTGCCTATGCCAATCATGCCCCAGGCCATTAAAAACCACATCCCAAAAAACACCCAGCCGTTGTTTGCAGCGAGCCCCGTAACAATAATAAAGTAAGGAACAAAATAGAGACTGATCATAACAAGCGTTTTGATCCACATGGCCGTATTCGCGTATTGTGAAATACCGCGCGATTTAAAATAGTGCCTTACCTTTTTTGAGACAGCGTCCATGAAACTGTCAGGTCCTGGCGGGGCAAATTGTACCCGGTTTAATTCAATCTCAGCCATGGCATCAATTGTTTATGTGTACAAAGTTCGTGGAAAATAAGGCAAGGCGGAAGTGATTTCGGTAAACCGGAATTATTCTTTTGTAAAACCGGAAATTGATTATTTGCGAAAATTAACAATGGAGACCAGAAGCCATCTCATCAACGGCTTTTTTAACGTTTAACCCAGAGGCCACAAAGAATGTTTTGAGGATTTACCAGTATAGGCCAAAATTTACAAAGAGGGCCGCAAAGGCTGGTGGAGTTGCGCAGACGCTCTGGTTATGGCCGCATGGCTATAACACCTGTTTTTTTATTTATAACAACCGTAAATTTATAAGGTTCATCAATGCACTCGTTGGTGCAGTAATGGTGCACAGCATTGAATTTCGCTTCGTAATTGTCACCATATTGTTCTTCCTTTACCAGGTACACATCGGCATACAGGTGCTGGTAGGTTTGAATGATTTCAGCTTTAATCAGGAACGACAAAACTTCGCGGTAAGTCATTTTTTCCAAAAGGGCGGGTTTGATTCCGCCAAGGGTATGTTGTTCGCCAATGCGGGTAACATCAACTGCGGCCAGGTCGGTAAAATATGTTTTGTTTACGCACAGTTTTTTACTGGCCGTATCAATGCAAACCAAATGGTTGTTGCCTGTTTTAAGTTCGGGAAAGTCAAAAAACAAAAGTTTGTTGTTGCCTTTAAAGTCAATGGAGGGAATAAGCTGTTGCGCCTCGTAAAATACAAATGCATAACCACTGTTGCGGTACCGGTCAGGGTCTATTTTGAGGCGCAAGGCATAAGTTGAAGTGTCAATGGATGATTTTTCAGTTTGTTGCACCGGTTTTTCGGACCGCTTGCCTGAACAACCGATGAGCAGTGTGCATAATATGTATAAAAACCTATTCATTTTTATTCGGTACAGCAGGCCGGGTTAAACGTTCATACGGCAGATTTATTTCTTACAATACGGTAATATAATGCAGCAATTCCCGCACCCAACATAGCCAGGGCCATATCCCTATGCGCGTCCCACACATCACCTTGCTGACCGTTGTAATTTTCGGCCTCGCGGTTTGAAAGCATAAGGGTAAGCAACCATTCAAATAATTCATATACCATGCTGAAGGTCTGCAGGCACAAAAAAGAAACCAGTATGGCTTGTTTAAAACTGAACCTGCGAACGAAAACATTCATTAAAAAAGGAAAAATCAATATACCGAATAAAAAATGCACTAACCTGTCGTAATGATTTCGTTCAAACCCAAAGGTTTGTTGAATGTCCCACCCGAAAACAGTAATACTCCAATTATTATATGGCACATATGAATAAATATAACGTGCACCAATAATATGCAACAGAACAAAAAGCGCAATACCTAAAAAAGCTCCATAGGTCAAAAAAGCTTTTTTAATGTCCCAGGTCAGCAAACCAATAATGATGACCGTTGCCGCATGTTGCAAGAGCATTTGCTTGGGATAAATGGGATTAATGCAGGAAAGAAATCCCGCAAGAGAAATAAAAACAAGGGTTATGGTTTTTTGGTGGTCACTGCCATTAAGGGTTTTTCCTTGATTCCCTGAATGCCTAAAAGTAACCCGCAACACAACCGGATCTTAACAATTCCCAACACATTTTTAGTTTGGTCAACCCGGTTAAAACCCGTATTTTCGCCTCCCTGCCAATGCGTTCAATTAACTTTTATACACTGGTTTTATTTTTGCTTCCGGGCCTTTTGTGCGCCCAAAGCTACGCCCCGCTTGGCCATCACTTTATTACCAACTACAGCCCCAAAACCTATAAACTCAACTCGCAGAATTTTGACATTGAACAGGACCAGCGCGGCATCATGTATTTTGCCAACGTGGGTGGTGTGCTTGAATTTGACGGTGAAAGCTGGCGCACCATCAAAGTACCCACGCAACAAACCTATGCGCTTGAAAAAGGAAAAAGCAATACCATTTACGTGGGCGCCCTTGATGATTTTGGCCTGCTGGGCCCGGGTGAAAAAGGGACGGTCAGCTATGTTTCATTAAGCAAGCAACTGAAAAATGAAAAAGTGCCTACCATACGCTTCATCCTCACAAGCGGTGAATGGGTTTATTTTATACCTGACATTGATATTACCGGTGATTTTTTATACGCCTACAACGAACAGGAAAAAAAAGTGTACAAAGTGGTTACACCGTTCAAAACAACCCTGGCGGGCATGGCGGGTAAACGGCCGGTAGTGCAGTTGGCAAACAACAGCGTATATACCCTGGACGGTCGCAACATGGTTGAAACAGGCAAGGCCGGGGACTGGAAAGATTTTTCAATCAAGGCCGTATTCACCCTGAATGACACGGTGCATGTTTTCAACGGGAAAGAAATTTATACAACCGATGAAAATTTTTCAAAACCTGTTGCGCATGCAAAAATAACCGTTACCCCGCAGTCAAGCAATTTTTTGCATTACAAAGGGTTTTTTATTTATTCCATTTTTGCCGGTATTAACATTTGCGATACCCGTGCCAAACTCCTGTACACTTTGAACAAGCAGTTTAACCTTATTGATAACAATGTACGTGCGTTGTATGTTGATGCGACCGACAATTTATGGGCCGCAACCGAAACCGGCATCAGCTGCATTGATTTCAGCAACACCTTAAGTTTTTATTCGTATGCCGATGGGCTTGACGGTTCGGTGGAATTCATTGGGAAATACCGGAACAACATTATTGTACAATCCAAATCGGGCGTGTTTCGCCTCAAATCGCAGATAAGCCAGGGCGAAAGCGCTGCCTTTGATAAATTCACGCAAATAACCAACGCCCCTTACGGGCTTACCAATTTCATCCAGGGGAACGACACAACCCTGTACGTTGCCGATTTTGAAGGCATTTTAAAATACACCGGTGGAAATAATTTTGAACGCGTGTTTAATTGCGCTCCCTGGAACGTTCACCAATACAAAAAATATCCTGAAATTCTTTTGGTACCCGATTACACGGCCGGTATTTTATTCCTGGTCAACAAAGGAGGCCGGTTTGAAGCGGTTACCATTGCGGAACTTGATAAAAAATCGGGCAGGCAGGTATTTGAAGACCGTAACGGGGTGCTATGGCTGTCGGACGAGAGCAATGGTATTTACCGCATTGAAGTGAACAAAAGCGGCAATCAATACCTGTTCAAGACCGAAACCCTGGATGAAAAAAAAGGGTTGCCCACCGGTTTTTCATTTGCATTTGACTTTGATAACGCCACGCATTTTGGCACTGAAAAAGGGTTTTACCGGTATGACGGCAAACGGTTTGTTAAAAGCAAAATGCTTAAACTTGATTTTGCCAAAGCCTATTCCATACACCGTGCCAATACCGATCCATTGGGCAATTTGTGGGTGGTTGCGTATGACGTAAAAAACATAAAAAAATATTTTTTTGGTTACCTCACCATAAAAGGGAATGAACTCATGGCGCACAACCAACCGTTCTTGAAAATAAGCGAGGAAAAAATAGACGCTGTGTTTCACGAAAACGCCTATGTGACCTGGATGGGCGGCCCCGAAGGGTTGTTCAGGTACAGCAAGCTGAATGCACCTGACCTGAACCGTACATACGGTTTATTGCTGCGCCAGTTCAGGCGCGGTGCCGATACGATTTATTGCGGTTATGGAAAATTTAATGCCGAAGAATTCAGTTTCCCGTTTGCACAGGAACATTACACGTTTGATTTTGCCGCCACCTATTATAAAACGGAAAATGGTGTAAAATACAAATATTTTTTAGAAGGCCTTGACAAGGAATGGAGCACCTGGACCAGCAATTACAGTGTTGAGTACAGCAACCTTTACGAGGGAAATTATACTCTGCACGTAAAAGCGGTTGATGATTATGGTAACGAGAGCAGGGAATTTAAACTGGATTTTGAAATCACCCCGCCTTTTTACCGCACAACGGTTGCGTATGTTTTGTATGGGATCGGTTTTATGTTGATCATTATCGGGGCGGTGCGCATATCGTCAAACGGGTTGAAAAAAATAATTGCCCAGCGTACAAAAGAAATAGAAGAACAAAAACACATCCTGGAAGAAAAGCAAAAGGAGATTATTGACAGCATTTCGTATGCCGAGCGGCTGCAGCTTGCCATTCTGCCGTCAAAAAAATCAATTATTGAAGCGCTGCCTAACAGTTTTGTCATGTACCGGCCTAAAGACATAATTGCCGGTGATTTTTTCTGGATGGAACGTTTTGGCAATACGGTTTTGTTTGCAGTGTGCGATTGTACCGGCCATGGAGTACCGGGCGCCATGGTGAGCGTGGTTGGTGCAAACAGCCTTAACCGGTGCGTAAAAGAGTTCAACCTGCGCAAACCTGCGTTAATTCTTGACAAGCTTACCGAACTTGTTGAAGAAACATTCAGCCATAGCGACAATGAGGTACGCGATGGAATGGATGTAAGTTTATGTTCCATAAATTTTGATACCCTTGAAATGGAATGGGCCGGGGCCAACAACCCGTTGTGGATTTTCAGGCATAAGCAAGGCGGAAACGGGGTCCCACCCGCTATGGATGAATACAAGGCCGATAAGCAACCCATTGGCAAATTTGAAAACAGGAAACCGTTCACCAACCATACAGTCAAAATTGAAAAAGGTGACATTGTGTACTTGTTCTCTGACGGTTACCCTGATCAGTTCGGGGGTGAAAAAGGAAAAAAATTCAAGTACAAAAACCTGCAGGCGTTGTTGCTTAAATATGCCTGGATGACCATGAACGAACAGCGCAGGCTGGTTGAAGAGGCCTTTGACCAATGGCGTGGCGAAATTGAACAAACCGATGATGTTTGCCTTTGGGTGGTAAAAGTATAGGCAATGTAACATTCGGGCAAAAAAGGTTCTTATATTAGCTTAACCTATGAAATGTAATTATTAATAAAAAAAACGTAGTATGGATTTTACAACAATGCATTCGCAACGCAAATTCATCCTGATCGCAGCAGCGGTTGGTGCAATTTCAATGTTTTTACCCTGGTTTTCGATTTTTTCCATCCATGTGAACGGGATGCACAATGAAGGAATACTGGCTTTTTTCGGGTTTGTAGCGGCCATTGTATTTTCATTGATGGGTGATCAAAAAACCGAAATGGAAACCCGCTTCTGGATGATTAGCTTCCTTTCGGCAGCGCTGGCCTGTTTAATTATTGTGATTTCATTTTTACGAATGCTTGGCGCTGGTTTCGGGTACATGGGTTTCGGTTTGTGGATAGCGGTAGCAGCTTCAATTTTTTTAGTGTATTGCACCCTGACCAAAAAACGCGCAGGCGATACCCTTCAAAAAGGATTCGATGCGCTTTTCAAACAGGGAAATAAACAAGCCTGAGACATAAGACAACGATATGTTCCTACCATTAATGGTGGGTAAAAAGTTGTGAGAATACTCGTTTGCCTTTTAACATGCAGGTTAAAATTAACTGCGCTGAATTACAGCCTGCTGATTATGAAAGCGTTTAATTTTTCGAATCGCATATATTCTGTTAATTGCAACTTATTGTACACGTTACCATTCCTATTTTATAACTGCATTTAGTTCATATTGGCTTAAAGGTATTTCGTGAGGAATACTCTACCTTCGTGCCTGAAATTTATTGACCATACAAATGCAAAAATCACTACGAATTTTAATTGCAGGTTTTCTAAGCCTGGCAGGTTTCGGCTCAAACGCCCAAACTGTTTTGAACGCTGGTAAGCTGGAAGGGAGCTTAACCACCAAAACCCATGTTGAACGCATGTTAGAGGGCCCTATGGATCAAAATATACTTGTGGGCTGGTATACCGACTCACTCCAACTTGACATTGAAAGCGGGGGGTATACACTTATAAGCGGTGGGCCGGGCTCAAAAAGCGCCTTCATTGCTTCTTATAGTCCTGATGGTCTTATTGGCTGGGGCGTTTCCATGCACGGTACAACAACAGCCGACAGTTGCATTATACGTGCCGTGTTTATTGACGGTAACAATGATATTTATGTTGGGGGCTCCTATTGGGGAACCATTGATTTTGATGGGGGCGTGGGAGTAACCAATCATACAGCCGTTTCGGGTGGCGATGCATTTTTAGCAAAATACGATTCGTTTGGAAATTTTATGTGGGTGAGCCAGCTTGAAACA
Source organism: Flavobacteriales bacterium (assembly GCA_035628535.1). Taxonomy (GTDB): domain Bacteria; phylum Bacteroidota; class Bacteroidia; order Flavobacteriales_D; family UBA2798; genus DASPJQ01. Next base: position 7,340 of record DASPJQ010000429.1, read on the forward strand.
AGCGGTATTCATGGCGGGATCAATACAATTGCCATGACCTCTGATTTGACACTGTATGTTGGCGGTTTTTTTGACGGAACAATAGACCTTGACCCCAGTGGCGCTACAGCAAATTTCAACACCGTGGCAAACATTGACGGGTTTATTGCCGGGTATGACTACAGTTCGGGTTACCACGCAGGCAACACGCAATTATTTGCGGGCAGTGGCGATGAGACCATTGAAACTATGTTTATCACAGGTTCTGATGACTATTATTTTACCGGGCAATTTAGCACCGATGTGGATGTTGATCCGGGCGCGGCAGTTGTTACCTATACCAACGCAACAGGAGGAGCCGATGCTTTTTTAGGACACCTTTGGGCGAGTCTTACCTATGATACATCCATTCAACTGGCGGGTTCGGCCGGAACTGTTACACCGGTGGATATGCACAATGACGGTGGATACCCCGTTGTGTTGTTTGATTTTGATGGTAACTTTGATATGAACCCGTTTAACCCTGGGTTTAATATTGCCAACACCACAGGATTGTACGATGTTGCTTTGTGCAGGTACGATGGATCGTTTAACCTCATGTTCGGGAAGACTTTTGGAAACGCAGGCCAAAACCATGGTTATTTTCTTACCAATGAAAACGGTGCCATGGCATCGCGTTCATCGTTCTACATGTATTTATTCACCATGAGTTTCAGCGGAACCCTGGATGTGGACCCGAATGCCGGAACGGTGAATGTAACATCAAGCAACACACCAGTGAATTCAGTGGGTATTACCATTGACGATATAGGCGATTATTTTACCCATTTTGCCAACGAAGCCCATACCATGACGGGTGTTGCCATTAACGGGAACGACCCAAACCAATTTACAGTTGCCGGTAATTTCAGGGGCACCAATGTTGACATTGCCCCATTGGGGGCCGTTTCACTTGAAACGCACACCGTGCCCAACTTTGCAGGATATTATGTTTTTTACGACCGTTGCGCCCTTATGGTTGATGTGGTGCTGGATGAACCGTATGAATGCGGTACCAATACGGCAAGTTTAACAGCTGTTGCAACCAATGCCGCAGGATTTGTCAACTACAACTGGTCAACGGGGTATTGGGATTCGACCCTTGTTGTTTCTGACGGCACGTATTTTTGCGAGGTAGGTGACGACTTCGGATGTTCGGCAGTTGATACCATTCATATTGGTCATTATGGAGCACCTGCACTGGATGCAACCATTACTCCGGTTTCAAGCAGTTGCGGCAACAATGTGGGAAGTGCAAGCGCAGTACCTGTTAGCAATTTGGGAGCAGTAACCTATGCCTGGTCAAGCGGTGAAACCACCAGCATGGCCGACAGTCTTGCGGCAGGTTTTTACACACTGCAAATTTCCGATACAACGGGATGTTTTGTCATTGTTCCGTTTGATATTTCAGATGCTGACGGGCCTACGGTAACACTTAACAGCACATCGGCCCCGCTGTGTGGCGGATTAAGTACAGGCACCGTTGATGTGACCGTTTCAGGCGGAGCCGCTCCGATAACGTATACCTGGTCAAACGGTGCAACTACCGAAGACATAACCGGTGTTCCCGGTGGTTCATACGCCCTTATTGCAACCGATGTGAACGGGTGTGTGGGGCAAATTTGTGTGACCATTTCACAACCCGACCCCGTCAGCATTATTCAAAACGACCTTATTTATTCAAACTGCCTTGGCGCCACCGGCCAAATCATGATACAACCGCAAGGGGGAACAGCACCTTATACCATTCAATGGGATGCGTCAACCGGTTTCCAGACCAATGACACCGTTGTAAACCTTGCTGCCGGAATTTACAATGTGACCATTACCGATGCGGCAGGCTGTACATACAATGAGTATTATGGTGTAGGCGACCAGGAATACTGGTGGGCGCCATACATCTATTACAATTCAGAAATTGCCGCATCGTGTACGGGCGGTTTAGGGTCAACCTTTGTTGATGTTTCTTCAGGATGGGGCACAACCTTTAACTTTGAGTGGGAAACCGGTGCAACAACGGAAGATTTATTGAACGTACCGGGCGGTAAACACGTATTGCTCGCCTACGACAGTTCAGGCGGATGTTACAGCACCTATACAACTTATTTGTATTCTGTTCAGCCCAATATTCCCGATGTGTGCATGGTCACGGTTGATTCAACCGGTACGCAAAACGTGGTGGTGTATGACGAGACAACAACACCTGAGGCCGTATACTATAAAATTTACCGCGAAGGATTTTGTGGCGATGAAGGGTTCAACCACGTTGGAACGGTTGACCGCGATAGCCTTTCGGTGTTTTATGACACAGTTGTAAATTCCGATACGCGAAGCTGGAAATATTATGTTACGGCAGTTGACAGTTGCGGGCAGGAATCATCGCCAAGCATCATCAACAAAACCATACACCTCACCATTCATTTCAACAGCAGTTTTGACCTGGTTTGTAACTGGGAGGCGTACGAGGGGCAGCCTGTAAACGGTTACAACGTATACCGCCTTAACCCGTCCGGTACGGCTTTTGATTCCATTTTCAATGTAGGGCCCACAACGCTTACCTGGATTGATACCACCAACTTCAGCGCATGGACCGGTGACATTGAATACTTCGTAGAAGGGATACCCGTTAGTGCGTGTTATGCATCACGCGCATACAACCAGAACAACGCCCGTTCAAACCATGCCAAAGCGTTTGTGATACAGGACACCACCTCAGGATCATTCATACCCGAAGTAAACCTTGAGGAGATCGTAAAGATTTACCCCAACCCGGCCAACGACCGCGTGAACATACGCATACAAGGCGGCACGGCCGATGGGTATACTGTTGATATGCTTGACCAGGTGGGGCAGCTGGTGCGCAGCTTTAGCCTGAATGGCGAAGCCGGCATCTCAACGCGCGACCTGAATGCAGGCGTGTATTTTGTACGAGTGACCAATATCAAATTCAAACAAACCAAAACATTCAAACTGGTAATTCAGCGGTAAAAATAAGTGAAAACAAAAGGGGCTGTCTCAAAAGAGGCGGCCCCTTTTTCATTAAAGCGTGAACGGTAGTTTTTCCAACGGAGTGTTATTCACGTCAACAATATATACCTCTTCAATTTCTTTCTCCGCGTGAAAAGCGCTTTCCAGGCAAAATTGAATGGCTCCCTTCAGATCATTGTCGGCAAAGGTTGAAACGGTCGCAGATTCATCGTCATCCAGGTCACCATCAAATTGCGCGCACAATTCATCAACAACCATTTCTTCCAGGTCATTGAAATTGCTGCACACGCAGTATACGAAAAGAGGTTCGGCATTTACTACTTCTTTTACAAGTTGTTTATGCGCTTTGGCGCTGAATTTATCCAGGTACACCAGGGCGCACCAGTTTTTGCCTTTTAATCCTGCCAGTGCATGTGGTTCTGATGCCCAATGAACATGGTATAATTTACGCACGGTTTTATTGGGGATTTCCTTCATAACCGACTCAAAAATAGCAGTATTTTGTGAAAAGCGGGGACTTATTTCGGCCACAGAGCAAAACTGAGCAGGACACCAGAGGTACCAGCGAAGGTGGAATACTTTTAAAAACCGTTCCCGTGAAAAACAATATATTCGTGCGCAGTGTTGTTCAGCCAGATTATAGGACAGGAGGCGGTTAAAAACCGGCTGGTGCGGTCAGTGCACGAGGGCCGTGTTAGCCATGCCCAGTTGTTTTTAGGGCCTGAAGGAAGCGGCTCGTTGTTGCTGGCCATTGCCTATGCGCAGTTTATATTATGCAGCAACAAGCAGGAACATGATGCATGCGGGCAATGCCCCTCGTGCATGAAAGTAAAAAACCTTTCCCATCCCGATTTGCATTTCTCTTTTCCGTTTATGGCCAGCGAGGCCGATGTGAGCGATGAGGTGATCAAAAAATTCAGGGAGTGTTTCCGGGAATTTCCGTATATGAATTTAAAGTACTGGACCGCGTACCATGCTGATGAGAACAAGCAGCCGCAAATAGGCGTAAAGGAAGCGGCAGGCATTTTGAACCGGCTTTCGTTAAAGGCCTATGAAGGCGGGTACAAGATCATGGTTATCTGGATGGCTGAGTACATGAATGCAGCCACGGCCAATAAATTGCTGAAAATACTGGAAGAACCGCCTGAGTTCACCGTGTTTTTACTGGTGTGCGAAAACCAGGAAGGATTGTTGCCAACCATTTTATCGCGTACGCAAATCATTAAACTACCGCGGCTGACCGATGAGGACGTGCGCAGTTTTTTGACCAACGTCCTTAAGGCTAACGTAGAAACAGCGGCCACCATTGCGGCAGTAAGCGAGGGCAACATTGTTGAGGCGCACCGGCTGCTCACCGAAAGCCAGGACTCCAGCGGAAATTTGCACATGTTCCGCAAATGGATGCAGGTATGTTACAAGGGCGATGTGCTGGGCATGCTGGACTGGGTTGATGAAATTGCAGCGGCCGGGCGTGAAAACCAAAAGAATTTTTTGCAGTACGGTTTGCAGATTTACCGCCAGTGCGTGATGCTGCATTATACCAGCGGTGAGCTGGTGAATTTGATTGGCGAGGAAAGGGAATTCATGCAAAAATTTGCCCCATTTGTTATGGGTCAAAATATTTCACAAATACACGAAGAGTTCAACAAAGCGTTTTACCACATTGAGCGCAACGGGAACGGCAAGTTGATTTTTTTCAATTTGTCAATGAAATTGATGCGGTTGCTGAAAATGAAGTATGCGGCATAATAACCAACGCGTATTCGTTCCCTGTGACAAACAGGGCGTGTCAACATTGTCCTTCCTTCGGGTGATGTGAATTGGAAAGCGTGTTAAGGGGCGTGACTACTTGCGTGGCCGTTTAACCTGTTGTATTGTGCATACCTGGCGGGTTACTTTTCGACAACGCATTCCAAGGCCGGGAATACGCGCTCTGGAAGGATCTCCTTCAAAAGGAATGCGCTCACATTCCCATCCTTCAATGGTTGTGCAAACCAACCGGTATTTGGGAACAATGGGTTTAACTTTTTTACCGGTCATGTAATTGTCTTTTGCCACAACCGTTTCTTTTGATTTCAACAGGGCCATTTTTTGTAACGGGGTTCCGTTTTTAAGAACCAGGTTCAGGGTTTCAACCAATTCTTTGTTCCGGGTTTTTTTAGCGGTCACAAGCATGCTTTTAATGGCAAGGTCGGTTAAGTCCTTGTCATAAATAAAATCTACAGATTCTTTTCCTTGTGTTTCAATTTTTACCGGCAGCTTTTTTTTCCTGGCATAATCGGTAAAAGGTTTCATTGCTGGATCCATGATTTTTTATATGAAGGGGTTAAATTTTTTGTTATGTTTAATTCAGGTTGGGTTGCCAAAAGCAAATTACCTTGTATACCGTAACCGTTACCCCGGCACGCCTCTTGTACAGAGTGTATGTGACAGGAATTTTATGACATTATTTAACAAGGTTATGATTGCATCCTTTCGCTTGGGGCGGGCCCCGCTCCTGGGCAATACATATTCACCCTTACTGAATAATAAAGATAATTTTTGTTCAAGCGTAGCCTTGCTTAAGAGCTCACGCAATCCTTTTTGCATTTCTTTATCGGTTGCAGCAATAGCGCCCTTAATGGCCGAGTCAACCTGTTTTTTGGTGATATGGACCCGTTTTTTTGAAGAAACATCAGGGTATACTTCAATGAGGCCTTCAATTGGCGCATGGGTTTTCTTTTTGGACGGATGGTTTTTCATACGTTTTGGTTATGCGGTTAATGGTAATTTCAAATATACTGAAAAGAAACACCTGAATGCTTAAGAAATACGGTATTTTTTCAGTAATAATACGCAAAACAATAATGCGTAGGGTAAGGCAGAAATTATTCAGAACCTCACAATGCAAGTCAAATCACCCCCTCAGCATCTTTATCCCCCTCACCATATAATGCGTGCCTTTTGGCCATAATGTTTCACCCTTGGTAAGCCATGAAATGCCAAAAGCCCAAAGCGCAATGCTCTCGCACCAAAAAATGGTGGGGTTGTTTGGGGGCGCATCATCGCCCCACTGGAAAAAATAAATGCCAATGCGCACCAGGCACCCGATCATGATCAACCCGCATATGTAATGCGTCCATTTACGGCCTGCTTTCACAAACGGTTTTGCCTGCTTTGCCGTATGCGGGTTTTGCGGGGGCTTGTTGAAATAGTACATTGAAAACACAATGAGCGACACAAAAAACAGCAAGGCGCAAATAAGGTGCAGCTGCAGGTTGTTTATTTCAATGGGGGTGCGCACCACGTGTATGCTGAACTCGGGCTTGCCGTCATACTTCAAATCAGTCGGGTTAAAGGCAACGCCTACGGCACCGGCCGCTGCAACAAATGCCCAGCATTTCTCAATGAACCCATACCCGTTGTAGGTGACCAGAAAGGCCGCCAAAATGCACAGGATGACCACCAGCACATCGCCCGTGTTGGTGTAGTAATAATCGCTTATGGAAGGCTGCAGGGTAAGCCCTCCCTCCCTTTTGGTAAACGCTATGAGCACAATAGGCAATAACATACCGGCAAACCCTATGAGGTTGCGCAGGGTCATGTAGGAAAATACCAACTGGTTGTCATGTTCCTTGGTGCGGTCATTGGCGGTTGGGTTGCTCATGGCAAAAAGGGTTTAATAAAAAGGCTTGCTTAAAGCTATAAAAAAAACGGCAGGGTTTTACCGTAGAATCGGTAATTCATCAGTATTGCAAAAAATCAAAACAGGCGTTAAACCAAGGCATGTTCCTGCTTATGTTGCGCTTCGTAGGCCCGCTTTATTTGTTCAATGTGGGTTTTAATGATTTTGTCTTTTCACTTTCGTCACCATCATATATGCAATAGTCCTCACCGCGGCTTCAAGGGCCACCTGTGAGCAACCCCCGTTGCACAATGGCATAATTTTGCAGCTCAAGCAGGGCTTATTACTTAACGCTCATGCTACAAAATTAGGATTAAATTATATTGGCGGTCACTGCGAGGAGATATGTTAAAACTGCATATCACGCAATTATTTGCGATTGCTAAAACCAGTTTTGGTTAACAGTTAAATCTTATATTTGGCTTTAAATTATAGCCAAATGAAAACACCCGGCAAAACCGTAAATGAAATTTTAATCAACGTG
>DASPJQ010000430.1:0-5910 GCA_035628535.1 Flavobacteriales bacterium
TGCACCCAACATGGATTCAGACATGATGTCGGCCGATATTACATTTCCCAGTTATGATGTACCCGTAAATATAGAAACGTTTCCCGGGCTTTTTTATGTGGATGTGAACAATGACGGTAAACGCGATTTTATTGCCGCACCAAATTCATACACCAATTCCAACAATACCGATGGAACATGGTTGTACCTGAACGAAGGGACCGACACCACACCGGTTTTTAATTTTAACCAGAGCGGCTTTTTGCAAAATGAAATGATTGAAAGAGGCGAAGGCGCCCTGCCCGTGTTTTTTGATTATGACAATGACGGCCTCACCGATTTGGTTGTTGCCAATTACGGTTTTTTTGTTTCAGGTGGAACTTATTCACCTCAGCTGGCTTTATACAAAAATGTTGGTACAGCAACCAATCCGACCTACAATTTAGTGAACAGCGATTTCGGCAATTTGTATGCAGCCTTGGGTGTTGAAGGTTTATACCCCACTTTTGGCGACTTGGACAATGACGGTGACAAGGACATGGTTGTTGGTGATAAGGACGGACACCTGCATTATTTTACCAATACAGCAGGGGCCAGTGCACCCGCAGCTTTTACGTTAACCACACCATTAATGACCGATAATACGTCATCAACCATTGATGTGGGTCAATACGCTACGCCTTTATTGGTGGATTTAAACCGTGATGGCGACCTTGACCTGGTTGTTGGACGCCAGTTGGCTACTTTATGGTATTACGAAAATACCGGTACGGTTACTGCACCCGTTTTTACATTAACAGAAGATACGCTTGGGGGAATTGATGTGAGTGAAAGCTGGACCCCCGTTGGTTACAGCGTTCCCGCCATATATGATAATGCTGGCGATTACGTACTGTTTGTGGGATCGCAAAAAGGTGTGCTTTACCAGTATGACAACATTGACGGAAATTTAACTGGCGATTTTAACCGGGTTGATTCGCTTGGGCATTACAACAAAGTAGGCGGACGCATTGGCGCTGCCATTGACAAACTGAATGCCGATGGATTGCCCGATTTAATTATTGGGAATTACCGTGGCGGTTTGTCATTGTATTATGGGGCAACCGGAACGCCCGGTTCGGTAACCGAACAGCAGCATGGCTTCAGCATTAACGTATATCCTAACCCCGTTAATACACAATTGACCATTCGCACGCATGAGAACGGTAATTACCAATACACCATAACAGACATTAGCGGAAAATCGGTCTTGAACGGTGGGTTCAATGGAAATTCCGGTTGTGTTGACATGCAGGGTTTGGCCAACGGGATGTATGTATTGCAATTGCGCAATGATTTAAATCAAACAAGCACACAAAAGCTGGTAAAATTCAGTTTGAATTAACAGCAATTCCTCAACCCGTTCATTAAACCCCTTTTACTGTAAATTACCGGTAAATGGTACGTGCAGTACTTTCTCAATTGTTATTCATTTTCGCTTATATTTGAAAGAAAAACCTATGAAAAATAACGCATCAGCCATTTGGAAAGGAACTGGTAAAGAAGGATCCGGGACCCTCAAAACCAACAGTGGAGTCCTGAACAATACACCGTATTCGTTTAAATCGCGTACCGAAAATACCGCGCAAACCAACCCTGAAGAACTGATTGCTGCGGCCCATGCAGGCTGTTTCGCCATGAAGTTGTCTTTCCTTTTCAGCGATGCCGGGTATACGCCCGAAACCATTGAAACCGGTAGCGAAGTAACATTTGAATCGGGAAAAATAACCAGCGCAAACCTGAGCGTAAAAGCAAAAATACCGGGAATTGCGCAGGAAGAATTCAAAAAGATTGTTGACGATGCAGGGCAGAATTGCCCGGTTTCGCAAGCATTGAAAGCGCCCGTTACCGTTGCTTCGGCAACGCTTAATGCATAAAGCCAATGAGGAAATATTTTATTTGCGTAGTACCATTTGCACTTTTCACGGCTTGCAGTGGCGAAAAGGAAAAAAAAGAGGATGAACCCGTAAACGATAAACCGGCCAAAGAAGAAACGGTTTCGCTAAACAGTCTCAACTGGATACTGGGTTCATGGAAAAACGATTCTCCCGAAATTTCCGTTATTGAAGCCTGGGAAATCACCAATGATTCAACCTGGACGGGTATGAGTTACGGTATTCAGAAAAATGATACGGTGTTTTCCGAATCCATTGTTTTGGAAAAACACGGAAAGGACCTGTTTTACATCCCAACTGTTAAAGACCAGAATGAAGGCAAACCTGTAGAATTCAAAATGACGCAGATGAATGAAAACGAAGTTATTTTCGAAAATCCACGACATGATTTTCCGCAAAAAATACATTACAAAAAAATCAGTGCCGACTCGGTGGTTGCGGAAGTATCAGGTACGCATAACGGCAAACCTGCCATGGAACTTTTTCCCATGAAAAGAGTGAAATAAATACCCGGAGAATTTGGCAGGCTGATGATCCTGATGGTCATAATAAAGCTCTGATAAAATATACATGTAAATGACGGCTCCGGATATTTTTTCTAAAATCAAATCGCGCAGCGATTAAAAATCCATTGATATCATTGTCGCATGTTGATCAAACGAAATTCATGGACACGATGAAAAACTTTATGCCGTCCGTCCATAAATCAGAGATAACCGTACTAATCAGCATTGTCAGCGTTCTGAAAAAGGGTTTCAAAAACAAATCGCGCAGCAATTAGCATCTGACCGTATTAAAAGCGGTTATGGGTCCAATTTGCGGCCATCATGATAATCAGCGAACTGAAGTCGCAAACACAATTAAACAATTATATAGTCCGCACATCAGCGTTCCAAATACCCCAAAACAAATCCACTAAAGGCAAAGGCTTTAACCAATATTTTCGCTAAATTTACCGAATCAAAAAACCATTACCCGATGCAGAAAATAGTGCATGGATTCTTGCTGGCCTGGGTGCTTAGCCCGCTTTGCGCAAACAGCCAGAATTTTAATTATTCAAATGTTGACCTTGTTAGCGTAACCTTCAGCGGTGGGAACCTGACTATTAAAAAAGACAATGGAACAGGGCCGTACGGCACCCCTCAATTTACGGCTGCCGGAAACGAGTACCCGGTTGCTTATGTAAGCGGCAATGCCCCAACTGTGGCAGCTTCGTTTACGTTTGATTGCGCCAATGCACCCGACAGTATGTGGATACGCGGCACCGGTTCAGATGCCATGGATTTTGCAGCCAAAAAGGTGGTTGTGGGTCCTCCAAGCGGCACCATCCACAATCTTTCTTATCCGACTACAGCAGGTTCACATGCGTTTACTGCAAGCATCGTTCGGTTTTTCAAACCGTTTACCATTGATTGGGAATTTTCATTTGATGGCATCACCTGGCATACTGCAGGCACCTCAGAAAACACCTTGTATGTGGTACGCGATACGCCCCAACCTGAAACAAGCCAGTTCAAATGGTTTCACACCGTGTATGATTTAAGCTGCCGTAATGCGCAATATGAATCAACCGACACCGCAATCATCAGCCATGTATGGAGCGAATTTTTGGACCACGTGGTGCTTAATTGGGAAGATGACAGTCTTTTCTATTACAAAATCATGAATTCGCCCAATGTAACGCTGGCTTCGTTGCTTGCCAATAAAGATGCCGAGTGTTATACATTTGCACAGCTGTTCCTGGCGGCCATTAAAATTCAGGGAGTGGTGCGTACGAACAATTACGTATACATAACACCTATAAACAATACCGTTTGCGGCAATACTGTAAACAGGTTCATAGTAAAGAACTGGACATTTGGCACCCCATCGGCTGCGTCCGAATGCCCCGATTTTCCATATAAAAATACATATACTTTCACAACCCTGCCCCCACCGTACACTGCATATGTGTGGGACACATATGACATCAGCGATGCTGTTGGTATCCCGGGATCGTGTACAAAAAACCCGTCTTCATATTTTAATAACCACCAAATTGTAAAACTTGACGGAGTGTATTATGACGCGTGTTATGGAGTAACGTTCCCCAACCTGGCGGCCATTGAATACGCTGCATTTGATGGTTACAGTTACCGGTATACAAGCGGATTCACAACGCATGCATTGTTCACCACCGATTTAACACAGAGTGATTTATCAGAAACCATTACAACCTGGTAACATGAGGTTTATTGCATTTATAGTATTGTTTGTTATTGCGTTCACGTTGCATGGGCAAAACATTGAACGCAAAATAATCATTGAAAACGGTCACTATTTTTATACAACCATTGACGAACAGCACCAAATTGCAACCATGCATACGGGCGATGTAAGTGCACCGTTAAAAAAAGAAAGAACATTGGCCATGCCCTCGGGCAGAAATTACAACGACCCCGTTATCCCGTTTTCATGGGATTTTCACAACGGGGATGTGTACGCGGTGAACTTTTTGGTCAACCCGTTAAACGACCGCATGGAAGCATTAAAACGTTTTTCATTCAACTCGTTAAAGGAATGGGAAAAAAGCGGGAGCGTCCAGGATATGATTGCGCTCAGCACCGATTACACCCCCTTTGCAAAATTTGAACCTTACAATTATGTGACCAAACAATCCAACATACTCAGTAATTTCTTTTTTGACGGTATTGCCATAAACGATTCAACCTACAGCATGGTCATAAGCAATAAAAATGAAATAAGCTGGTGGACGTTTAACGGCCGTTACTGGCTGCAAAGCAATGTATGGTATGTGACCGCACTTAATTATTTCAGCTTATTTAAATGGGACCATAAAACATATATGTATGCATGGGATGGTACGGTTTATAAAATGACCGAGGAAAAAATGGTTCCGGCTGCCATTTTGGAAGAAACACCGCCACTAAAAGACATTACCCTGGTAATTAACCGCGATAAAAATTCGGTTTCATACTTCAAAAATTTTTCCTTCAACAGCGAAAAGTCGATGAATGAAAACCTGGAAGACCGTTTGGTGAACGTGTTTGTATCAATGAAAAAGCGATGAAAATGAAAAATTATTTTATTTTAAAAAAAATGTGCGTGAAGAAATTACTCCTCACCGTAGTCATGGGTGGATTTGCAACCACTGCCATGGCTGATGATTTAAATGTAGCGGTGACGCACGCTTTGGGCGGGCCCGGAAGTGGTGCGGTTGATTTGACCGTTACCGGTGGTGTGGCCCCGTTTACCTATAGCTGGACCGGGCCTTCAGGATTTACCGCAAGCACCGAGGACATTTCAGGGCTTGACATGGGAAGCTATACCGTAACGGTTACCGATTATTATTGTGGTGTGGCAACACTGATCGTAACCGTTGCCGACAGCGCCACCATTTCGGTCAATGAATTGAACCAACCGGCAGGGTTTTTAATTTATCCCAACCCCGGGAATACCTTGGTTACTGTTGAAGCACAAAACAATTTTCACAATGCATGTTTTAGCCTGAAAAATGTTGCAGGACAAACCCTTTTTTCGCAAAAAAATATAGGTGGCAGGCGTTTCATGGTTGACATTTCAAACCATGCAAATGGCGTTTATTTCATTGAAATATTAAACGATGAAAAACTATCGCGGTTGAAAATTGTAAAGCAATAGTGCAACCCATTTTTTTGAATCTTAAATCTTTAAATTCTAAATACGTATATGCCCGACATCCATCATCAGGTCCTGATCAGCGCCAGTAAATCGGCCATATTTTATGCAATAACCCAGCAAAAAGGTCTTTCAAAATGGTGGATGGCCGATGCTACCGCCAAACCTGAACCGGGATTTGTAAATGAATTTAAATTTGGCGATATGGTCCACAATAAATTCAGGATAACAAAGTTGGAAGAAAACAAATTGGTGGAATGGGAATGCCTGAACCGCGATGAATGGGAAGGCACTTTTGTGCGGTTTGAACTCTCAGATAAAGGAAAATTTACCGCCCTGG
>DASPJQ010000431.1:0-1697 GCA_035628535.1 Flavobacteriales bacterium
CAGCCCTTTTAAAATACGTGCAACATCTTCCTGGCTGGTACCGGCATCCATTACCGATAGCTGCAGCGATAATTCGTTTAACCGGTCGCACAATTTCAAAAATTCTTCTGACTCGTAATCAGTGCGGGTTGCAACTTCGTGTTCTACATGTTTAAATTCATCCTGCAGTTTTAAAATTTCCGCTTTTCCTTTTTCCGCCTCTTTAAAAATAGTTTCATTTTCGTTGTGTTTCATTTCCTGGGGCAAATAGGCCACGCGGCAATCTTTGGGCATACTCACGCTTCCTTTATCAGGTTGTTGTAAACCGGCAATTATTTTTAACATGGTTGATTTACCTGCCCCGTTTTTTCCGGCAAGGCCAACACGTTCACTGCGTGAAAGCAAAAAACTCACGTCCTCAAACAGTACGCGGTCACCGTAAACTACTTCTATTGAATTAATGGATACCATATGAACTGAAAAAGCCCTGGATCCCATGCTCAACGCAGGATGCCAGGGCCTTCAACTATTTTTAATTAATTAAAGACTGTTTACATGCAGCTTAACGCCCGACTTGAGGTTGGCTGCTTTGTTAGCGTGGATTATACCGCGTTTTGCAAGTTTGTCAAGCATTGCGTAAACTTTTGGAACAAGCACTTCAGCTTCCTTCTTGTCTTTTGAAGTCCTCACTTTTTTCAAAAAAGTACGCGCAGTTTTGTGATAATATTTATTATTCACACGCTTGGTTTCGTTTCCACGAATTCGCTTTTCTGCCGATTTGTGATTTGCCATTGTATTTTAGTTAATCGTTATTCGTTAATAGTTATTGGTATTCATTCAAGCAAGCCACTGGTCCTATTAACGATCAACCAATAACTTTTTTACTAACTCAGTAGCCCGTAGGGGAATCGAACCCCTGTTACCAGAATGAAAATCTGATGTCCTAACCCCTAGACGAACGGGCCAAAAAAGCTTAAACCCTTGTCACCTTAAGAACATCCCTTTAAATTATCGGGAGCCTTTGGGCGAAACGGGCTAAACATAAAGAACGTCTTGAAAACACGGGTTTCCCCTCATTTTTCAGGACTGCAAATGTATAAAAATTTTGATTTCACAATCACGTGGGTTTAAAATATGTCATCGGTATCGGCCTGGAATTTGAAGCCCAAACGCTTGCCGGTCCTGATTTGCAACATATCGCTCATGGCCTGCATTTCGCCAAGGGTTACCTCCTTAACATTATCATAAGGTGGGGTATACAGGTCAAAATCAATGGCGTAAAGTATAATTGACTGGGCCACAGCCAATAACTTTTCCTTGTCCAGGGTTGAATTAATAAAATCGTTATACAGGAACCCCAGCTGGCGTTTACCCTGTACCATGAAATGTCCCTCTTTATTAATAAATATGCGGGCAATCAAATAACCCACATCGTTCACCCGGTTATAACGAATACTGTCAGCCAGGAAATTATAGACGTTAATAATGCCACAATACCCACGGTCGGCATCCTCTTTCAAATAAGCCGTGCGCCACAGTGTATTATTAGCGTCAAACTGGAAAACATTCGTATGCTGCACAAACAACAAAGCATCGCTGGCAAAATACACCAACGCTTCAAATTCGCCCTTATCAAGAAATGCTATACGGATACGTTTATCAACTGAGCTCACTTCGTTTATGAATTTATCGCTTAATTGCTTTAAAATGGTCTTGAG
>DASPJQ010000432.1:0-2156 GCA_035628535.1 Flavobacteriales bacterium
CTTGTTCCGCTGGATGGCGGCCGTTTTGCTACATCTGATTTAAATGATTTATACCGCAGGGTAATTATCCGCAACAACCGTTTGAAACGGTTGATTGAGATAAAAGCGCCTGATGTTATTTTGCGTAACGAGAAGCGCATGTTGCAGGAATCAGTTGACTCACTGTTTGACAACTCACGCAAATCAAGCGCAGTTAAAACCGAATCAAACCGTCCGCTTAAATCACTTTCTGACTCGTTGAAAGGTAAGCAGGGAAGGTTCCGTCAAAACTTATTGGGTAAGCGTGTTGATTACAGTGCCCGTTCGGTAATTGTTGTAGGACCTGAACTGAAACTGCACGAATGCGGTTTACCAAAAGACATGGCTGCTGAGCTGTTCAAACCGTTTATCATCCGCAAAATGATTGAGCGCGGTATTGTAAAAACAGTAAAGTCGGCAAAGAAAATTGTTGACCGCAAAGAGCCCGTTGTTTGGGATATTTTGGAAAACGTGTTGAAAGGACACCCTGTATTGCTTAACCGTGCCCCGACATTGCACCGGTTGGGTATCCAGGCGTTTCAGCCAAAATTAATTGAAGGTAAAGCCATCCAGTTGCACCCGTTGGTATGTACGGCATTTAATGCCGATTTTGACGGGGATCAAATGGCGGTTCACGTTCCACTGGGGCATGCCGCTATTCTTGAAGCCCAATTGTTAATGCTTGCTTCACATAATATTTTAAACCCTGCCAACGGTGCGCCCATTACCGTTCCTTCACAAGACATGGTGCTTGGTTTGTATTATACGACCAAAGGCCGCAAGACTGAAGGAAATGAAATTGTAAAAGGCGAAGGCAAGACATTTTACTCGGCCGAAGAGGTGCGTATTGCATACAACGAAAAACGCGTTGATTTGCATGCACACATCAAGGTGCGTATTGATGATATGGTTGACGGGAAACCAAAACGCCACATTATTGAAACAACCGTTGGCCGTGTAATCTTTAACGAAGTTGTGCCAAAAGAGGTAGGATTCATCAATGAAATTCTTACAAAGAAATCATTGCGTGACATCATTGGTCGCGTATTGATTACTGCCGGAACATCTAAAACAGCCAAATTCCTTGACGACATTAAGGAGCTTGGATTTATGATGGCGTTTAGAGGCGGTCTTTCATTTAACCTGAGCGATGTGGTGGTTCCGCCTGAGAAAGAAAAAATGGTGAAAGATGCCCATACGCAGGTTGACGAAGTATTGGCCAACTATAACATGGGCCTTATTACAAACAACGAGCGTTACAACCAGATCATTGACATCTGGACGCATACCAACTCGCGTTTGACCCATATCCTTATGGAAAAACTCAAGAACGACCGCCAGGGCTTCAACTCAATTTACATGATGTTTGACTCGGGCGCACGTGGTTCAAAAGAGCAGATTCGCCAGCTTTCAGGTATGCGCGGTTTGATGGCCAAGCCACAAAAATCAGGAGCTACCAGCCAGGATATTATTGAAAACCCGATCCTTTCAAACTTTAAAGAAGGATTGTCAATTTTGGAGTACTTTATTTCAACGCACGGTGCACGTAAGGGTCTTGCCGATACCGCTCTTAAAACAGCTGACGCAGGATACTTGACACGCAGGTTGGTTGACGTGGCACAGGATGTAATCATCAATACCGATGATTGCGGTACACTGCGCGGACTAACGGCTACTGCACTTAAGAAGAATGACGAAATTGTAGAAACATTATACGACAGAATTGTTGGACGTGTGTCAGTGCACGATGTATATCATCCTGAAACCGGTGAATTGCTTGCCAACAGCGGTGAAGAAATTACCGAAGCAGTTGGTAAAATGATTACCGATGCCGAAATTGACGAAGTAGAAATACGTTCGGTGTTAACCTGTGAATTGCGCAGGGGTGTATGTGCCAAGTGTTATGGGCGCAACCTTGCCTCGGGCCGCATGGTTCAAATAGGCGAGGCCGTAGGTGTGATTGCAGCGCAGTCAATTGGTGAGCCGGGTACGCAGTTAACCCTTCGTACATTCCACGTGGGTGGTACAGCGTCAAACATTGCCGATGAAAGCGATATCAAAGCCAAATTTGCGGGTCGCCTTGAATTTGAAGAATTGCGTACCGTTCAACGCACCGATGCCGAAGGAAACAAGGTGTT
>DASPJQ010000433.1:0-3808 GCA_035628535.1 Flavobacteriales bacterium
AACCTGTAGCGGAAGTGATGGAACAATTACTTTATCAGGATTGAATCCTTCAACTACTTATGACATCAGTTATACAGGTCCGTCAGGTACGGTTACATTAACCGGTGTTACGTCCAGTGCCGGTGGAACAATTGTTATCACGGGTCTGACTGCCGGAACATATAGCGGATTTAGCGCTACTACCAGTGGCTGTACAGGTACGAGTGGCATTACCGTTACCCTGACTGACCCGGCTGCTCCAACATTTACTGCGGGCACCACATCAACCAATCCCACTACCTGTGGCGGAAGTGACGGAACAATAACCGTTACCGGGTTAAATCCAACAACATCTTATAACCTTATGTATGATGGACCATCGGGAACAACCTCAGTGCTTATTATGACCGATGCCTCGGGTAATTATATTATAACGGGATTGCCTGCCGGTTCATACTTTAATTTTACCATCAGCATTTTTGGTTGTTCAACAGTTGATGCAGTAACTGTAATCAACTTAACCGATCCCGGAGCGCCTACCTTTACCATTACCGGTGCAGGAACCAATCCGACAACCTGTGGCGGAACAGACGGCTCGTTCTCTGTAACCGGTTTAAGTCCTTCAACAACGTATGATTTCTCTTATGACGATGGTAGTGGTGTAACAACTGTTACCGGAACTACGGATGCTTCGGGTAACTTTACTGTTACCGGTCTTGGCGCTGGAACATATACCAATATTTCGGTAAGCCTGAGCGGATGTACGTCAACCAACAGCACAACCATTACGTTAACCGATCCACCGGCACCAACATTTACAGCAACACCAACCAATCCATCCGGATGCGGTGCAACAGATGGTACAATTACTCTTTCAGGATTAAATCCCTCAACCAACTATACGGTAACATACGATAATGGAACCGTTGTGAGCCTGGGAACAGTTACAACCGATGCTTCGGGTAACTATGTCATAACAGGTCTTGCTGCAGGTTCGTATGTGAGCATTACGGTTGACCTTGCCGGATGTACCGGAACTACATCGGCAACCATTACACTGACAGATCCCGGAGCGCCTACCATAACTGGTGTAACCGGTACCGATCCAAGTTGTGGTGCCAATGATGGTTCATTTACGGTTTCAGGTTTGACAGCGAGCACAAGTGTTGATATAAGTTATTTTGACGGTACGTCAACAATTACGGTAACCGTTACAACCGATGCAAGCGGTAATGCTGTTGTTACAGGACTTGGTGCCGGAACCTATTCGGCAATTACAGCAACAATTGCCGGTTGTACCGGGTCAACGGCTGCTACTGTAACGCTTACAGCTTCCGCACCCCAGGTTGCAACGGCTGGTCCTGATCAAACGGTTTGTGGCACTGCCGCAACATTGGCAGGAAATGCGGCAACAGGTGGTGGGGTAGGTACCTGGACCGTTATAGCCGGAACTGCAACTGTAACTTCAGTGAATAGTGAAACCAGTGGTGTAACCGGGTTAACAACCGGAACAAACACATTTGTTTGGACCATTGTCAACGGGTCGTGCCCTGCAACATCAGACACAATTACCATTACAGGTGAAGTTCCTCCAACAACGGCCAATGCAGGTGCTGACCAGGTTATATGCGATTCTTCAACTACAGCAACTGTTATGGCAAACCTTCCAACAGTTGGAACCGGTTTGTGGACCATTGCAAGTGGAACAGCAACCATTACCGACTCATTAAATGACACGACTACGGTAACCGGAATTACTGCGACCGTCACCCTGACCTGGACCATTACCGGAACCGGTATTTGTCCTCCAAGCAGCGACAATGTGGTGCTCACGGTTCAAAGTTGTGTGGATGTATCGCCTCCAAGCGGATTTACACCTGACGGAGATGGTACTAACGATACTTGGGACATTCCGGGCCTGGCGAATTATCCTGACTGTAAGGTTGAGATATTCACACGTTGGGGCGCTAAGATATTTACAAGCGACACGGGTTATACCCAACCGTGGGACGGAACTTTTAACAATAACCCTATGCCATTGGGATCATATTACTTCGTGATTTATTTCAATGACGGAGCAACGGATCCAATGAAAGGGAATGTAACAATTATCAGGTAATAACAATTTTAAGAAAGAGTTTATGAAAAAGATAATTATATCGGGAGTTGTAGTTTGGTGTGCATTACCTGGTAACTCACAACAGCTAACGCAGTTGAGCCAATACCACATGAATCATTTTGTGGTTAACCCCGCTGCAATGGGATTAAATGATCAGCTTGATTTGAACTTAAGTTTCCGCCAGCAATGGGTGGGATTTGACAATGCCCCTCAAACATATTATTTCAGCGGTCACGCTTTGTTGGGTGGGGCACAAGGTCCAAAATATAACCCCTCGTTGCGTACGAGTCACCGCGGTCCGGTTAAAGCGCCAACTGTGAAAACAGGGAAATTGAAACATTCAGTTGGAGGTAATGTAATGATGGATAAATACGGACCGTTTCAACGGCTGAATTTTAACGGAGCGTATGCCATTCACGTACCGCTTTCAAAATCCATGAATCTTTCATGCGGTATCGGAATTGGTGGTGCAAACCTTACGTTTGACCAATCAAAAGTTACCATGCTTAACCCCAATGATGCAACGTATTCAAGCTTTTTGGGAACGGGCGGAACGCAGCAAAAATTCCTGGCCGATTTGAATACCGGTCTTTACCTTTACTCGCAATACTTGTTTGTGGGTTATTCAACCTCGCAGGTATTGCAGCAAAAAATGAATTTTGGCGATGTCACCAATGCCAAACTGAAAACACATCATTACATAATTGGCGGTTACAGGATTGACATAAATGAAGATTGGTGCCTTATTCCAAATACGCTTGTAAAATTCATGCAGCCTGCCCCGGTCGCCATGGACTTTAACCTCAGGGCCAATTATCTTGACAAATTCTATATGGGGGTGTCATACCGCCACAAAGATGCAGTTGTTGGATTTGCAGGGTTGCAGTATAACGGATTTAAATTAGGTTATTCATATGATTATACAATTTCAACTTTGCGTAAGCATAACTCAGGCGGACACGAAGTGGTTGTGGGATATGTGAGGGATTTGCATAAAAAATAAAATTGGGTTACGTTCATATGGGTATAAAAAAGGTAGCACTTTATTTTGCTTTTGGGTTTTTCATTTCGGTAAATACGCATGCGCAGCAACGCGAATTTGATGCAGTGCGTTCTGAACTTTATTTCACCGATCCTGTAAAGCTTCCAAAATATATTAATTCCGAAGCCGAGGAAATTTTCCTTTTGTTTTCACGTGACAGTTCAACGCTGTATTTCGTGCGCCAGAACCATCCTGAAAACGAAGGATACAAAAAGAATCCGGATGACCAGGACATTTGGTATACGCGAAAGGATAAGACCGGTAAATACGAGGACGCAAAAGACTTTCATCAGTTTAACAATGCCATGAATAACGGTGTTGTGGGCATGTCGCTTGACGGGAATACTATTTATCTGCTTGATGTGTACAATAAACGGCATCCTGAAGATAAAGGCATATGCATTTCACATTTTAAAGGAGGCCAGTGGAGTAAACCTGCAAAACTGGACATTCCAGGTCTGAAAATTTCAGGTGACTTATGGGGCTTTTATGTGAATCCACAGGAAACGGTTATGATACTTTCCTATAAAGGCCCCGACTCAATGGGCGAGGAGGATTTATACGTGATTTTAAAGGAGCCTGATGAAAAAGGTATGACCCATTGGGGAAAACCGAAATCACTGGGACCAAAAATCAATACTACAGGTTATGAGTTTTCACCGTACCTG
>DASPJQ010000434.1:0-2054 GCA_035628535.1 Flavobacteriales bacterium
TCAGTAGGGGCTACTGATAAATGCATGGGCCTCACGTTAGTACGTGGGGCTTTTGTTTTTCTACAGGTATTGGATCTTCACTAAAACTGCGTTAATAACTCTCCGTATGTTCAAAAAGAATGCTTGCTACCTAAAATAGGCTTTTGGCCTATTATTCGTGAATTTATAAGCTAACTCCAATAAAACCACTACTTTTGCAAACTTATGAACCATAAGGCAGGTTTTGTTAATATTGTAGGTAAGCCAAATGTGGGTAAATCAACCCTTATGAATGCGCTTGTGGGTGAAAACCTAAGCATAATTACAGCCAAAGCCCAAACCACGCGGCACCGTATTATGGGGATTGTGAGCGGCAAAAATTTTCAGATTGTTTACAGCGATACCCCGGGCATTTTAAAACCGGCTTACAAACTGCACAAAGGCATGATGGATGCCGTGGAGGGAAGTTTTACCGATGCCGATATTGTTATTTATGTGACCGAGCCCGGATTGGGAGATAAAATTGAGGAAGAAACATTGGCAAAGCTGCAAAAACTCACTGTTCCCGTTATCATATTGATCAATAAAGTTGATACCATTGGTAACGATGAGGCCATAAAACTGGTGGAAGATTTCAGGAAATTATTGCCAGGCGGACTTGTGGCAACCATAAGCGCTTTAAAAAAATGGAACATTGACACAGTGTTCAGGAAAATTTTGGAATTGTTACCTGAAGGGCCTGCTTTTTATCCTGACAATGAACTCAGCGACCGCAGTGTGCGTTTTTTTGTGGCCGAAATTATACGCGAAAAAATATTGCTGAATTATGAAAAGGAAATTCCGTACAGTTGTGAAGTAGTGATTGACAGTTATAAGGAAGAGCCCAAAATTGACAGGATAGCGGCCATTATTTATGTGGCGCGCGAATCGCAGAAAGGAATTGTAATAGGACACCAGGGTGCAAAACTCAAAAAAGTAGGGACCGAAGCACGAAAATCAATTGAAGAAATGCTGGAAAAAAAAGTGTTTTTGGAATTGCAGGTGAAAGTGGCCAAAGATTGGCGTGAAGATGATAAGATGCTGAGGAGGTTTGGGTATTTGAAGAAATAAGCAGCACACTTTCGTTTTCGGTTCTTTGTTGTCAAGGAGCATGGGCATAACAACAAAATGCGATAAAAGGGTGTGATAAGATGAACAATAAAGTGAAAGAACATTATGCATTTTGCCGGCCACGAAGATCAGAGAACGAATAACTCGCGCTGTTTGTCAGGGAGAACGAAATTCCCACACCGTTTAACAATGCCCACACCCACAAATAACAAATACGAATAACAATGCCTAACATAGTAGCCATAGTAGGACGTCCCAATGTAGGAAAATCAACCCTGTTTAACCGGTTGACCGAAACGCGTTCAGCCATTGTTGACGCGGTAGCGGGAGTAACACGTGACAGGCATTACGGCAAAGCCGTTTGGGGCAAATATGAATTTACCGTAATTGACACAGGCGGTTATATTACCGGCAGCGATGATGTTTTTGAAAGTGAAATACGCAAACAGGTGCAATTGGCCATTGATGAAGCAAGCGTTATTATTTTTGTGGTTGATGTGAATGACGGACTGAGCGACTTTGATAAAGCAGTGGCCCAGCTGTTGCGTAAAAGCAAAAAAAAGGTATTGCTGGTTGCCAATAAAGTTGATAACCATGACAAAATAAACAATTCATTTGAGTTTTATGAGTTGGGACTTGGAGAAGTTATTTGCATAAGTGCCATAAACGGTAGCGGTACGGGCGATTTGCTGGACAAGGTGGTGGAAGATTTTGAAGAGGAGCCTGAAATAACCGATGAGCAGTTACCGCGCATTGCCGTGGTGGGTAAACCCAATGTCGGAAAATCGTCATTCATTAACGCCCTCATGGGGTATGACCGCAACATTGTAACCGACATTTCGGGAACCACGCGTGACAGCATTGAAGTGCCGTACAATGCATTCGGATTCAATTTTACATTGATTGACACGGCAGGTATACGTAAAAAAGCAAAAGTGGAAGAGGACATTGAGTTTTATTCGGTC
>DASPJQ010000435.1:0-6344 GCA_035628535.1 Flavobacteriales bacterium
GCAATACAAACGAAATCCATATTCAGCGTTTTGAATATATTTTGGAACGTGATCATGGTAAATATTTCCTGCCTGATGTATTTGAAAAAGTGTATTTCTCATGCCGTATGGGTATGCGCAAACCCGATGCCGAAATATTTGATTTCGTTCTGAAAGATAACGGGCTGGACTTGCACGAAACCATTTTTATTGACGACACCGAGAGGCATGTGAAAGGCGGCCGGGAATTTGGCCTGGAATCCTATCTCCTTGACCTAAACAAAACCGATGTAATCAGGTTAACGAAAGGAGTATTGAGATAGCAACTACCTGGCGACTTTTTTTGACAGGTGAACAACCCTGACAATTGTTTTGGAAAATGCAGTTAAACTGCATGGCGTCCGGGGGGTCTGTTTTGGGAAACGCCTGTAGTTTTTCCTGCCTGATTTCTAAAATGCGGTGCCTTTTAAAAAGTCTGTTTCCCACACTCAATACCCACTATTGGGCGCTAAGGACTAACATTTCCCTGTTCAAACAATCCTTTTTTCCAATCAAATCATTGGGCTATGCAGGTTTACTTTGCTAACGGTGTTCAGGCGTATTCTCAATATAACTTTATTGCTTGCTTTTTTAGCTGCCGCAAGCTGGGCCGGCTATAAATTTTTTTTCGAAAACAGGGGACCTAACCATGACCCCATAAAAGCCGTTCCTGCCAATGCGGTTGCTTTTTTAACTGGTAAAAACCTGGTTGAATTTTACCGAGAAACCGATAATACGTCATTGTTGTGGCAGGACATTAAGGCAAGCGGGTACATAACCCAGTTTGACAACCAACTGGACGTTTGGAACACCCTTGACAAAAAAGGCGCACTCAATAGCATTAAGGAGGCACCGTTTTTTCTTTCTTTTCATCCGGCTGGCATTGGAAAAATAAATTACCTGTTAAGCGTCAGCATTCCCGGTAAAACATCGGAAATGATTGCGGGTATTCTCATGCAAGGCAATATCTCAATGCGGGCATACAAAAACGGCATTAAAATCATAAAATCGCCTAACGGTCAGGAATGGTACTATTATAATTTTGACAACCTGGTGGTTTTCTCGCCTTCGGCCGAGCTTATTGCCGCATCAAAACATGAATGCGAAAATGAAACGCCACAAAAAAAGTTTGCCGGCTTTTACAGGTTGCGTTCCACCATTGGTGATCATGTTAAATCAAGTTTTTTCATACGCAACAACGAATACATAAACGTTTTTGCACCCCATTTCAATGCCGAACTGGAAGGAATTTTTACGCAGTATAATACCGGTGAAGCGGGGCTTTATGACCTGGCCATTGAGCCCAATGCTATTGTTATGCGCGGATTTAATTGGGCGCCCGATTCGCTTAACACAAAACTAAATTTACTGGAAGGGCAAAAACCGGTTAAGCCCGACCTGGTAAAAATGCTCCCGGCCAATACCCAATGGTTTTATTTTTTAGGCCTGAGTGATTTTGAATTATTCACCAACCGCCTGCACAATGACCATGAAATGCTCAAGCAAATAGAAGATTTTAACGGAACATACAATGTGAACCTGAGACGTCACTTATTGTCATGGGCCGAGGGGCAAATGGTTTATTTCAATTCTTCGGCCTATCCGAAAGAACGCTTGCTGATAGTAGCTGCGGATGAGTCGAAACATCCGTTGCAGGAAATTGAGTTCCTGGCCAACCGCCTTGATTCAACCAATGCCGATGCATTTGATTATAACGGCAAAGTGGTCAGGCGCCTGAAGGAATCGAATTTATTCGGGCTTTTACTGGGCGATATTTTTAAAAGCCTGAACAATCCCTACTACATGCAATACGATAAATACATTGTTTTTGCCACTTCGCCCGATGCACTTATTGATTATTTTACGCAGATCTCGGGTGACCAGTACCTGGCACGCGATGTGCAATTTTATGATAATTTGGAAAACCATTTCAGCACAGGAACAAACGTTTTATTTCATACCGATTTTAAAGAGGGAAATGAAACCTGGCGCCTGCTTGACAGTGTAAAAGGAAATTTATTCAGGGACATTTCTTTTATGAAAAACACGTCTTCATTTACGTATTCATTGGCGTGTAAAACCAGGGAAATGTTTTATTCGCAGGCGGTGTTAAAATACAAGGGAAGTTCAAGCAGCACTGCCAATACCATTTGGGACGTGAGTTTTGACACCTTGCTGCAAAACACCCCGCACATTATTGACAACCACATTACCGGCACAAAAAACATTGTTATACAGGACCGTGCCAATGTACTGCATTCATTATCGGCAACCGGTAAAACTGAATTTACGGTACCACTTGACGAAAAAATTGTAGGCGAAATTGTGAACGTTGACATTCATAACAACGGCAAAAAACAATTGTTGTTTGTGACGCCTAAAAAGCTACACATCATTGATTTAAAAGGAAAATATTTACCGGGATTCCCGGTGACCATTGGAAAGGAGGCCACGTCAACACCGGCCGCATACGATTATGAAAGCGATGGAAATTACCGCATTCTTATTCCCTGCGGTTCCAAAATTGCCAATTACAACAAGGAGGGCAAACCTGTAAGCGGGTTTTTATTCAGCGGGCTTCCGGCAAACATTACTCAGGCGCCCGAATTCCAGCGCATTGACAACAAGGATTATTTGTTCATTTGCGATGAGGCGGGAAATGTGAAACTAACCGATCGTAAGGGGGTTGACCGTTATGCGGTGAACTTTAAACTGAAGAACCGCGCAGCAAATAAAGTTCACTTTGAAAAAGGCGCTACGGTTGAGACCAGCAAAATTGTATATTGTACCAATAATGGCTCCATCTACAAACAGTTCTTCAACGGCATGCTTGATTCATTACCGGGCAAAACGCAAATTAAAAACGGCTATGCATTTCTGGATGCCGATGATGACGGGACCAATGAACTGGTTGTTGTTGATTCATCAAAAATCAAGTTCCTTGACTTTAAAGGAACGGTCATTAAAGAGATCAGCCCCTTGTGTTCCGATTTCCGGTTACAGGCCTACAAGGCCGGGCACGGCCTTGCCGTTATTGGAGGTACCTGCGGGTCAGATGAAGTAATAACAGCATTTGATAACATGGGCAATGATGTGGCCCGCATCAAGCTCACGGCCGACTCACCGTTTCGTGTTGCCGATATCAATAACGACAATAAATACGAAATCATTTACTGTTATAAGAACAGGATTTTTGTATATACGCTTAGGTAGATAACCGCTATCAGTATACCCAGGGCTGATAACCGATACACTAATAACGGTTCTCCAGTACAACCTTAATGTTATTCAAATTCTCCCGCAGCGCCTGTTTAACCTTGTAGGCGGCAATGGACGCTTTAAAATCATCGTACACGCCTGGTTTTTTATTGTAGTATAATGTAAAGAACAACTTGCAGCGGTTGCCGCGCAAAGGACAATAAAGTTGTTCATGAATAAGTTCTCCGGGCTCAAACGGGAAGTCTTTGAAGCGAAACAGTTTTAACTTTCGGCTGCGGTTATTTTTGATGTGAATAAGCATACCGTCAAATTTTTGGCCAGTTTCATCGGCATTGCAATAGTAACGCCAGTGTGCGCCTTTTTTGCCACCCGGTTTATTCAAAAGTTGAATATGGTCAACATAAGTAATCCAGTTTTTGGTGCCGGAGTTATCATTCATAAAGCGGAAAACCACATGAACCGGCTTATTGATAATAACCGAATGTTGCACCATTTTATACGTGTGGCCGGCATAAGCTTTATAGGGGCTGTAATACACCAGCAGTGCGCAAGTCAAACCCAAAGCAACGCTACCAAAGCCGGCAAAGCGCATTATTTTTTTTGTAGTTGATTGGTTGTTCAAGGGTTGGTTGAGTTTTGCCGATCAAAACTAATGATCTGTGGCCAAAATTGACCCGGAACCCTCAAAAAACTTTCCATTACTAAAAGGATTTTTACAACCGATAAAAAATGAAAAACTAGGACCGTGCAAAGTAAATGACCGTTTTCGGACCATTTATAAAAGAAAACCCAAGCATGGCAAGGCTTGTAGGAACGGGAAAACCCGCAATGATTTTGGACAGGCGGATAAATTTGTGTATTAATGGAATACCAAATGTTAAGATTATAAAATTTATGCGAACAGCCCTGCTTTATAAGGTTAAAATTCGCACGTTTGTAAAGGAATTTAACTACTGCGCCTGATGATATGAGGAGATATTTACTTTTATTCTTATTACTGCTGGCAACGTTTACCGGGTTCTCACAAACCAGGGTAAAAGGGAAGCTTATAGATACGCTTACCGATTCAAAAGTGCCCCGCGCACTTATTACCATAATTGATTACAAAGATTCTACGCTCATTCAATTTACCCGCACCAATGCCGAGGGCGTATTTGAACTGAACAACATGAGCAGCGGCAAATACATTATTATGGTATCACATCCCATGTTTGCAGGTTATTCGGATGAGCTTACCATAAATGGTCAACCGGAAATAGACCTTGGGAACATACAACTGTTATCAGAAGAGAACCTCTTAAAGGAATTGACCGTCCTTTCATCGGATGCTATAAAAATAAAAGGTGACACCATTGAATACACGGCCGACAGTTTCAAGGTCAAGGAAGGTGCCACGGTTGAAGACCTTTTTAAAAAACTACCAGGTATACAGGTGAACAAAAACGGAGAAATCATTGCGCAGGGCAAGCGCGTTGAAAAGGTATTGGTTGATGGTGATGAATTTTTTAGTGACGATCCTACAGTTGCTACACAAAACCTCAAAGCCGAGTCGGTTGACAAAGTACAGGTATTTGAAAAAAAGGATGAGAACAGCGGTGCTACCGACCAGGGCGCCCAAACCATTAACATTACCTTAAAGGAAGACGCCAAAAAAGGTTATTTCGGAAAAATAAAGGGAGGCATAGGAACCGATTACGATCCTTCGCTGGCCAATACCAGCGGCTATAGTCCCAATACATTTTACAGCAATGAATTAATGATCAATAAATTCAAGCCCAGGAACAAAATATCAGCCTATTTTGTGCATAACAACACCGGTAAAACAGGACTTAACTGGGACGAAAGCCGCAAGTACGGTGAAAATTCAAACATTAATTTTATGGATGAAGACGGTGGGTTTTATTTTATGACCTACCAGGCCGAAGATGAATATGAAAATTACGGAAACAAATTCGGTGGCCAGGGAATACCGCTGGCTATAAACGGTGGTGCAACCATGGACCGTAAATGGAAAAAAGACATTCATCACATAAATGCATCGTATCAGTTCAAGCAAATTGAAAACGATGCCACCAGCACAGTAAACTCAGAAAATTATTTGTCGGACACGATTTTTACAAAGGAAGAGAATACACGAACGCTTACACGCAACCAACGGCATAATTTCAACATGCTTTACGAGGTAAAAACCGACTCGCTTGCGACCCTGAAATGGACAGTAAAAGGTAATCTCACAAACAACCAAAAGGACAATTTTTACAATGCGGTGACCCTTAACGAAGAGAAAGATACCGTAAACACCAACAACCGGGTTGTGAATTCATCTTTAGAAGTAATGAATGTAAACACCAAACTTAACTGGTTTAAGAAATTTAAAAAACCGGAACGCAAGCTTAACCTGAATGTTGAATATACCAACAAGAACACCGCCATTAACAGCTCACTCAATTCGATCAACAGCATTTATATGGCCGATAATATGATGTTGTTTAACGATACCATTGACCAGCGCAAAACAACCCAGCGCGTTGAACAAACACTGTGGGTGGGTATAAGCCATAAAGAGCCTATAAACAAAAACGCCCAGCTTGAATTCAAATACAATTTCAACATGAATAACCAGGTTGCCGACAGGTTTACTTTTGACAACAATGGTGACGGTACCTATACGAACAGGATTGATTCGCTGAGCTCACAATACGTTTATGATTTCCAAAGCCATAAGGCCGGACTGAATTTCCATTATAAAAAAAATAAAATATCGTTTAAAATAGGCAGCGATGTTGCCAAACAATATTATGACCAGGTTGATAAGCTGAACGACACCACGGTTAAGCGCGATTTCCTGAATTTTTTTCCTACATCAACGTTTGTTTACCAGTTCAGCAAAATGAGACAGTTCAGGATAAACTACAATGGGTATACCACTCAGCCGGGCATTGCACAAATACAACCCCTTATTGACAACACCGACCCGTTCAACATAACCATAGGGAACCCTAACCTTGCCCCTTCATTTTCCAATGACCTTACCATGATGTTTAACGATAACCAGGTTTTAAAAGGGCGTTATTTTTACAGTTGGGCCAATTTCGGATACAAGATCA
>DASPJQ010000436.1:0-2812 GCA_035628535.1 Flavobacteriales bacterium
CATTTACTTCCGGCTTTCACTTCATGTTCATGGGTTGTAATGGTAAAACCGGTGGGACCATACCAATGTTTAAGGTGCTCGGTTTTGGTGAATGCATCAAACACCAGGTCACGCGGGGCGTTTAACAAACGTGAAATCACAATTTCACGGTCGCTCGTGTCGGTTTTTGTTATCATTTTCTTTCAGCCAGTAAGTTTTCCAGGTTATTCAGCATAAGGTTCCAGCCTGGGTATGCTCCGGTTTTTTTTGCCAGTTCTTCCGAAACGGTTTGCTCAAGCGTTACTTTGGTTTTACCTTTTTCGTTTTCAAACAAAACCGTTACAATTGTTTCATCAGGCCATTCAGGATCCATACCAGCCTCGGCAGCAGTAATGTTCTGGCCTTTTTGATTGGCTACAGCAAGGATATAAATAATGCGTTTATTTTTTACAATTTCAAGAAAGGTGCCTTTGCACCAGCACTCCTTCCCATCGGGCGTATAAATACATGAAAGGAAAGTACCGCCCTGTACGCCTTCAAATTTTATGTACTGAATAGGGCAATGGTCGGGTGCGTACCATTTTGAAAGGTGTTCAACATTTGTCCACGCATCAAACACAAGTTCAAGCGGTGCGTTTATGACACGGGTAATACTTACTTGGCGTTTGGTGATATTGGTAATGGTTGCCATTCTAAAAAAAATTAATTTATATTGTTACTTTTATTCGTTTGTGGTGAAGGAACCAGGATGTCATGCAAAGGGCCATTATAACAAGCATGAAAGCAAGCCCCCCGATACCGTCTTTACCGGCAACGGCTATAACCTAATAAGCAGCGCCAACCAGGTCAAACATAAGCCCGGCATAAGCCCACTCCTTGAGAAGTATGAGTCCGGGTATGAGAATAACAATGGCCCCAAGTATTTTTGCTATGCCGATAAAAGGAATAAAATATTCAGGATAACCCAGTAAACCATGCATAAAACCAATTACTTCCTTATCCGGAAAAATATCGGGTATGGCCGTAAAAATCATAAACCCGGCAAAAAGTGCTGTAATGATCCAATAAATACTATTTATTTTTTTCATACTTTTTATTTTAGCGTTGTAAGATAATCATCAAGCTGATCAAGCATTCCGTTGTTACCCTGTTCCATTGAGCCAAACATCCCTGCAAAAAATTCAACCTCGTTTGGCGAAGCATCAACGGGAACTACCTCCATAGTTAAGGTTGTTTTACCATTTTTTTCAGCAAGTGTCCATGTATTCTTAATGACCAAAGGAAACCCGGCAGCCATGGGCGCCTTAACCGGGTTTGTTTTTTCATCGGCAAATGAAGTGGTGAAAACAATGCGGTCATACGGAGTGATTTCAATATAAGAAAGCAATCCCCACAAGGTTGGCCCGTTTGAATACGTAAATTCATAGTGAAATTTGCCTCCCTCGCGAATGTCAATCGTTTTGGCGTTTAACTTCGAGTCCTTCGGGCCCCACCATTTTATCAGGTGTTCAGGCTGGGTGCATACGTTAAAGAAGAGTTCCCTTGGGGCATTAAATTCACGTACGAGCACGAATGCCCGGGTTGCATTACTTATGTTTTCCATGTTTTTTTCTTTTTGGTTTATGTTTATCTTTTGCCTGCAACTCCTCAAGGTAAATTTCCAATGCATCAAATTTCTTATTCCAGAATTCACGGTACTGTTCCACCCAGTTTGACACTTCATTCAGTTTTTCCAGTTTCGCTTCGCAATAACGTTCGCGACCCTGTTGGTGAATGGCTATAAGACCGCATTCAGTCAGGATTTTAATGTGTTTTGAAATGGCAGGCCTGCTCACATCAAATTTTTCAGCAACAGCATTTAAGTTCATGTTGTTATGCGCCACCATGTGAATGATGGCCCTGCGTGTAGGATCGGCTATGGCTTGAAAAACATCTCTGCGCATAAAATAAATAATTTAAAAAAACTCTTTTCCATTTTAAACCTTGCGATTTCAACTATTGAAATATCTGATTGGTGCTATTTTCTAAAAGCCTGGCCTTTTCAAACATTGGATCATTATCAGTTTTAATAGTATCAGTAAAATTTTATAAATTCTCTGCTGAAAATTTAATGTGTAACTAATCGGTTACAAATATATGTAACCTTTTGGTTACATTTTACAACACCGTAAAAATAATTTTTAAAACGCTGATAATTATAATATTATAATAGATGGATTTTATTAAAGCACTGCTTTTTCAGCCGCTTCATATTCGTTCCTGAGGGCTTCAAAACCCGTAATGACTTCGTTGCGCATGGCAAGCAATTTTGTGATGTACGCATTGTTCCTGTAAAAAAACGTAAACAACTTCCAGCGCTTTATGGTTTTTACAAAAAACATGTGGTAACGGAAAGCAAACAGCCCCAGCAAAGGCAATGTTAACACCACTGTCCAATTCAACCATAACGCACCAAACAAGGCATTGCACAGCCATCCCCACAACACATAATTGATGATAAATAAAAACATGCCACCCACCATGGCAATGGCTACACGGTACTCAAGGTGTGGCGATATTTTTTTTGCGAGCACGCCTGAAAAATAGTACGGCAGGTAATTCGCAATAAAACCTGCAGCAAATAAAGGGAATGCAAGAATAAAGTATAAAAAGCGAAAGGCGGTTCCTGTTATAATGTTTTTACCGGAAACAAGCCTTCGCACATGACCGTCATTTACATCAATTGCATTCAATTCGGCAAAATAGGCGTCAACCTTTTGTTTGATGAAATGCAGTTTCCATGGCGAATTCCTTTTGAAATAATTCAGGTAATCAACCATTGATTTCGTAACCA